>JAIRLH010000014.1 GCA_031259485.1 Elusimicrobiota bacterium | reverse complement strand
CCGTCCGCCCCGCCGATAATGCCTATTGAGGCGGCTTCTTTAACCGTAATTGTTAAATCAGGGATAAAATTGCCCAGCATCAAAGCGCCGAAGATGGTAAAGAATATGCCGAACTGCGCCGCCGCGCCCAAAAGCGCGGTGCGCGGGTTGGCGATAAGCGGGCCGAAGTCCGTCATGGCGCCCACGCCCATAAAGATAAGCAGCGGGAACAGGCCCGAGGCTATGCCCAGTTCGTAAACCTGCCCCAGAAACCCGCCGAAAGCCGTGGTAACCGCGCCGTCCGCGCCCGCGGTGGTTATGCTTAAAGCCGCTATGCCCGCCACGGGGATATTGGAAAGCAGCCCGCCGAAGCCTATCGGTATAAGCAAAAGCGGCTCAAACTGTTTTACGATGCCCAGCCAGAGTATAACAAGACATATGCAAATCATGACGACCTGCGGCAGGGTTATATTGTAAATGCCCGTGGTGTGCCAGAGGCTGACGAAAGAATTTATAATATCTGTCATTTATTTATCCCTCAGCTTATCACGGCGATAACCGCGCCGGTCTGCAGCTGGTCGCCTTGTTTTACTTTATAGGAAATTCTACCGCCGGTCTGGGCTTTGATTTCCGTCTCCATCTTCATGGCTTCAACCACAAGTATGGGCTGGCCCGCGCTTACCTGCGCGCCATCTTGGAGCAATGCCCTGACCACGACGCCGGGCAGGGGGGATTTTACTTCCGCAGCGGCTGCGTTGCCGCCGGCAGCTGCGGCAGGACTCGCGGTTTTTGTAGACGTCTGAACGGCTTCAATGCCTTCTTTGACCCGCACATCGTAAGGCGTGCCGTTGACGGTGGCTTTACTGTCTTCCAGCGATACGGCAAACCGCTCCCCGCCGATTATTACCGTATAATGCGCGCTTTTGGCGTCGGTTTTCTTTGCAATTTTGCGTATGCTGGTTTTTGCCTCGCCTTTTAAGAAGGCTATACCTTTATCGCCGCAGGCGGCGGCAATAAAGATATTTTCATCCGTCGCGGGCAGGCCGGCCGTCGCCAGTTTTGCTTTGGCGGGGGCAATGCCCTTTTTAGGATCGGCGTCATTGATTTCCAAAACTGTTTTGGTCGTGGGCGGCAGGCCCGTCTGCTCGCGGGCGAGTTTGACGATTTCTGGGTCCGGCGGTACGGGCGTTTTGCCGAAATAACCCAAAACCATTTTGCCGTAGCCTTCGGCAAATTTCTTCCACGGGCCGAACATAACGTTATTGAAAGCCTGCTGGAAGTAAAACTGGCTTACCGGCGTCACGGAGGTGCCGAAGCCGCCTCTGCGCACTGCCTCGCCCATAGCGGCGAAGACTTCGGGGTATTTATCCAAAATGCCGTTGTCGCGCATCATCTGCGTGTTGGCGGTAAGCGCGCCGCCAGGCATGGGGGCAAAGGGTATCATGGGCTCAACGGCGGTAGCCTCCGGCGGCAGGAAGTAATCTTTCATGCAGTCTTTAAAAACTTCCTCGGCTTTGATTATTTTGTTAATGTCAATATCCAGCGTATAATCGCTGCCGCGCAGCGCGTGCCACATTACTATAATATCAGTCTGGCATGTGCCGCCGCTGGCTGGCGACATGGAGAGGTCTATCCTGTCCGCACCTCCTTCAATGGCGGCCAGATAGCACGTAGCGCCGTTGCCGGCCGTCTCATGCGTGTGGAAGCAGACTTCCGCCTCGGGCGGGAGGATTTTTTTTGCGAGTTTAATAGTCTCGCGCACTGTTGCCGGCGTGCTGGTGCCGGAGGCGTCTTTGAACACAACGCTGTCAAATTCTATCCCCGCTTTTATGATTTCTTTAAGTTTCTGCGCGTAAAATTCCGGCGTGTGCACTTTGCCTTCTTTATCCCACCCGGGGGCGAGGGACATCATGGCCAGGCTGACTTCGTGCTTAAGGCCGGCTTCTTTAATGCATTTGCCGCTGTAGATTAAGTTGTTGACGTCGTTTAAAGCGTCAAAGTTGCGGATCGTCGTCATGCCGTGCTTTTTGAACGTCTGCGCGTGCAGTTTTATTATATCGCTGCTTTGGGAATCCAATCCCACTACGTTCACGCCCCGAGCTAGCGTCTGAAGATTTGCGTCCTTGCCGGCGGCTTTGCGGAATTTATCCATTACGTCAAAAGCGTTTTCGTTATTATAAAAGAAAGCTGACTGGAATATGGCCCCGCCGCCGGCTTCAAAGTGGGTTATGCCGGCCTCGCGCGCGGCTTCAACCGCGGGCAGGAAATCTTTTGAAAGTACGCGCGCCCCGTAAACGGACTGGAACCCGTCTCTGAACGCGGTGAGCATAAATTTAATTTTTTTCATTTCCCTTTGTCTCCTTTAAATCTGTTTTGCGAGATGTTTCGCCGCGGCTATTGCAAGCGCTATCTTAGCTTTGCAGACGGCGGCCTGCGGCGCGGGCTGTTCGGGCCGCGCCTCGGGGAAGGCCTTATCAAGCGCCGTTATCAGCTTTTTAAGCAGGTTCATAACGCCCACCATTAATATAAGGAAAGCAAGGGTAAGCCCCATGCCGACTATCATAAGTTCAATGCTTTTCATGAATATTTCCATAATAACTCCCGTTAAATATTAAAAACCCATGTCGCCCAGCGAAACCGCTTCAACGCCGCCCGCGGTTTTAACGAGGATTCTGCCCTCGCCGTCCAAATCCAACGCCGAGCCGGTTATAAGGCCGCGGCCGGTATCTATGCTTATTTCTTTGCCTAGATAAGGGAAATTTGCCTTATAAGCCGCCTTTATCGCGCTAAAACCGCCCTCTGAAAGGCGGTTATAGTTTTGCCCGAAAAGCAACAGAATATCGTTGAGCAGTTTTTTCCCGTCGGCAGCAATGCCGAGTTTTTTAAGGGTTACGGCGGGCTTATCCGTCTTGACTTCGTTTTGCGCCACATTAATGCCTGCGCCTATTATTATACCTTTTAAAAAGTTGTTTTCAAAGACGGCCTCGCTCAGTATGCCGCACAATTTTTTGCCGCGGGCGAGCACGTCATTGGGCCATTTAATATAAACAGGCGCGCCGTATGCCTTCAGAGTATCGCACACGCTTAAAGCCATGGCATGCGTGAAGGCCGGCTGTGCCTTATGCGGTTTCAAAACCACGCTGAAATAAAGCCCGCCTTCGCGCGAAAGCCACGTCCGCCCGCGCCGGCCGCGCCCCGCCGTCTGCACGGCGGCAAGGACAATGTCAAAATGTCCTAATTTATCAATATTTTCTTTGGCGTAGGTATTGGTGGAGGCAAGCGCGTCAAATTCTATAATGCCCATGATATATTTTATATAATTTAAATTATGAATATACATTGGATAATGTGGGCGGCGTTTTGGGTAATTGTCGCGCTGGCTCTTTTTATTGATCTTGTCGTAATGGGTAAACATCACGGCAAAGTCACCATTAAAGAAGCTTTGGCTATGGTCGGGGCGTGGGTATCGCTTGCGGCGCTTTTCGGCGGCGCGGTGTGGCTGTTTTTGGGGTATGCAAAAGGTTTGGAGTATTTTACCGGCTATATAATAGAATACTCGCTTTCCATAGACAATATGTTTGTCTTTATCATGATTTTCGCTTATTTTGCCGTGCCGGCCGAGTATCAGCCCAAAGTCCTGCTGTGGGGCATTTTGGGCGCGGTGGTTATGAGGTTTGCCTTTATTTTCGCGGGCGTGCAGCTTATAACGAGATTTCAGTTCACGGTTTACGTTTTCGGCGCGGTGCTCATTTATACCGCCGTAAAAATGCTTATGCAGAGGGAAGAGAGTTTTAACCCCGCCGATATGCCCCTGCTGAAATTTTTCAAGAAAATAATGCCTCTTAAGGACCGCTATGACGGCTCAAATTTCTTTACGAAAGACGCGGGCCGCTGGTTTGCCACGCCGCTTTTCGCCGCGGTGCTGGTTGTGGAAGGCTCTGATCTTATTTTCGCGGTTGATTCCATACCCGCGGTGCTTTCAATAACGCAGGATACTTTTATCGTTTACACCTCAAATATTTTCGCTATTATCGGCCTTCGGTCTTTGTATTTTCTGCTCTCGGGTATGGCCGGCAAATTTGAATACCTTAAATACGGCATAGCCGCGGTGCTGGTTTTTGTGGGCGTTAAGATGATAATATCGCATTATTGCCACATCCCCACGTGGGCTTCGCTGTGCTTTATCGCGGCCGCGCTGATATGCTCAATAATGCCTTCGCTGTTTAAAAGAAGAGCTTAACGGCGGAACTTATTGCGTTTTTGCGCTTAAATTTGTTATTCTATACAACACGGACTGCCCGTGTCTTTATACGGGGGCGACTAGTTTCGACAGGTATCGCTGAGGTCCGGTTGCAGGTACCGGTTGGCCAGGCCGGTTAAAACAGGGCCAAAACAATAGTTGGCAACAACTACCAAACCAACTGGGCTACGGCCTAAGTTCCGTTACTCCGCTTTGACGGCGGGCAGAGATTAACGGTCAAAAGCTGTCTGCTGCGGGGAAGGTTCGTTTAGCCTAACCCCGTTTAAGACAAATTAAACAAGTAAAGCGGCAGCGGCTTGGGGCATGCGGCTTTACTCAAACTCCCAAGCTAAACCTGTAGGAACCGAACTGTATGGATATTTGGACGCGGGTGCGAATCCCGCCGCCTCCACTTGTATTTTTGGTCGTTGTCATTGCGAGGGCCCGTTCGCGGGTCCCGAAGCAATCCGTGATTAATTGGTGTTTTCATAAAAATAAGGAAACAGCCTTTATTTATCTCGGATTGCCGCGGCCTTGGGCTTCGTAAT
>JAIRLH010000131.1 GCA_031259485.1 Elusimicrobiota bacterium | reverse complement strand
CATGCGCTCTTCGCACCACGAGCCGCAAACCACGGACATACCCAATGCAATAGCCATGGCGGCAAAGGTGGCGGCTGGCAGGGTTGACACGGCCAATTTTGTCGTTACTTTTACCGATTCGGGCATTACCACGTTGCGCGCCGCGCGCCAGCGGCCGTGCCTGACGATTTTATCGCTTACTTCTCACCGCGACGTGGCGCGCAAAATGTCGGTGGTATGGGGCGTGCAGGCGCACGTCGTCAGCGACCTTAAAAAGTTTGAGGATATAGAACAGAACGTGCGCGCCGTGCTTGGCGCGTCGGCGGAGAAAGGCACTCAGGTGGTGGCGATTGCGGGCATACCCTTCGGCCGCACCGGCGACACTAATTTGATGTACGTGATTACGCTGTAAATTTTTCCGGAAAATCGGCTCTTCCTTAAGGTTTAAGCCTGTCCATGAGCCTGGGGAAGGGTATGGTCTCCCTCAGATGGGGCACGCCGCATATCCAGGCGATAAAACGCTCTATCCCCATGCCGAAACCCGCGTGCGGCACGCCGCCGTATTTGCGCAGGTCAAGATACCAGTCAAAAGCTTCAACGGGCAGATTCTGCTCCTTAATGCGGGCAAGCAGGGTTTCATAATCTTCTTCCCTGACGCTGCCGCCGATAATTTCGCCGTAGCCTTCCGGCCCGATAACGTCCATTGCAAGCGCGAGTTTGGGATCCTGCGGGTCGCGCTTCATATAGAAAGCTTTTATAGCCGCCGGATAGCGGTTGATGATGACGGGGCGGTCAAACTCCCGCGATATAAGGGTTTCCTCGTCGCCGCCGATGTCCCCGCCCCACTGCGTGGGATTGCCTTTTTTGTTCAAAATTTCTATCGCTTCGGTATAAGTGATGCGCGGGAAGGGTTTGCGCGCGCATTCAAGCTTGCTTATGTCGCGCTCCAAAACGGCAAGCTCCGCGCGGCGGTTCTTCAGAACTTGGCGCACAAGATAACAAATAAAATCTTCCGCCAGATCCATATTATCGTTCAAATCATTGAAAGCGACTTCCGGCTCAACCATCCAAAATTCGGTCAGGTGGCGGCGGGTTTTGGATTTTTCGGCCCTGAAAGTCGGCCCGAAACAGTAAATTTTGCCCAGCGCCATAGCGGCGGCCTCGCCGTAAAGCTGCCCGCTTTGCGAAAGATACGCTTTCTGTCCAAAGTAATCCGTTTCAAACAAAGTGCTTGTGCCTTCGCTGGCCGCCGGCGTTAAAATGGGGGAATCAACCAAAGTAAAATCGTTGTTCCTGAAATATTCCCGGATTGCAAAAATAATTTCGTCGCGGATTTTCAAAATCGCGGTCTGCCTGCTGGAGCGCAGCCACAAATGCCTGTGGTCCATAAGGAAAGCGGTGCCGTGCTCTTTGGGGGAAATAGGATAGTCCTTCGCGAGGCGTATCAAAGATATGTTTTTAACGCCGATTTCAAAACCCAGTTTGGACCGTTTGTCCTCTTTGACGATTCCCGCTACGGCAAAAGACGATTCCTGCGGCAGAGTTTCGGCGAGTTTGAAAACTTCCTCGCTCACGTCGCCTTTAAAAACCACGCACTGTATAACGCCCGTGCCGTCGCGCAGCTGCAAAAAAGCCAGTTTGCCTTTTGAGCTTTTGTTGTAAAGCCAGCCCTGCAAAATAATTTCCTGCCCCGAATATTTGCCGATATCTTTGATATAAACTCTTGTCATAATACGCACCGGATTTTTTAATTTTTTGCTAATCCCGCCGCTGCCGTATGCGGGCGGAAAAGTGGACGTGATCGGGATTGAACCGACGGCCTCCTCGTTGCGAACGAGGCGCTCTCCCAGCTGAGCTACACGCCCTTATGCGGTAAGTTTTACTGCTTTTCGCCGCTTCGGTTTTACGCGCCGAAACCAGCGTAAAAATATTATAGCATTTTTACGCCGCCGTTTACCCCTGTTTTTACCTATATCTTTTTAATATGCGCCGTTTCGGCATTGCCGCGCAGACGGGCTGTTTGCGGCTCGGGTCTGGCGCGGCGGTCTTATATATTTCAGTTATTGCAATATTCGTAAAATTTGCTAATATTAAATTATGGGCATGCGCCGCGCTTAAAAAGATTAAACGCGAGGAGAGAGGGTTCTTTTATGCAAAAGTTTATACAAAAAGAAAAATTAAAAAAGCTGGGCAGGTTTTTCAAGAGCCACACGGTAATAACCGCGCTGATTTTCGCGGTAGTCTTTATGAGCCTGCCGTTTTTCTTTAAAGACAATTCCGCCGTTAAAGATTTTACGGATAAATATATCCAGAAACCTCTTTCCTGGATAACGGGAAACCCTCTGTCGGCAAAATTCAAAACTTTGGCCGGCGATTACAAGGTCGGCGTTAAAAATATACTCGGCGCGTTTGGCGGCTCCGCCGCGCGGGAGGAAACAGAAACTGCGCGCGCTGACGAAGCGCGCGGCAGCGCGTACAGAGAGCCGCAGTCAAATATAATACTTACGCAACAGGGGCCCGCGCAGATAAGCGGTACGGGCGGGAAAGAATACGTGCGCGTGGACGGCAATGAAATTTACCAGGTATTTACCGACGACAAAGGCCGCAAGTTCGTAGTGACGGACGA
>JAIRLH010000085.1 GCA_031259485.1 Elusimicrobiota bacterium | reverse complement strand
GAAAGCCGTAGACGTTCCTATAAGAATGGGCAAGATAACAAACAAGGCCTCTGTCGGTACATATTCCCCAAAGAGCGAAATGATACGCACGCGCAAGGCAAACGATATAGCTACAGTCGCGCACGAAATCGGCCACCACCTTGAAAAAACTTTATTCGGCGAGATAGGCAGCGAAGAGACAACCGCCTATTATGACGAGCTTAAGTCTATGGCTACAGTCCCCAAAACGCCTATGAAGGAGCACATCGCGGCTGAAGGCTTTGCGGAGTTCATAGCCAAATATATAGCCGACCCTGCGCAAGCCAAAGAGCAAGCCCCGAAGTTTTACGAGTTTTTTGAAAAGGCGCTTTCCGCCAAAGACCCGCAAATGCAAAAGGCTCTTTTAGCCGCGCGGGAAAAGGTTAAAACGTGGGCGGAACAGGGCGCGTATTCGCCACGCCGATAGATAAAGCCGTCAATAAAAAAGTTGTTGACATAAAATGTGATCTACTTAAAAACCTTTTTTATATTATACAAATATACAACCCTCAGCAAGCCAGTTTAGTATGGCACAAAGCGTATTTTACAAAAAATAAATGCCTGGTTTTATCTGTATGATTAAGTAAATTTATCATAAATTATTCTATATCCGAAAACAGAAGGGAAATATTGTTAAAGAATATTTCAGGAATAGAATATTTGAAGCAAATTAAATATTTGGAATTAAATTATTATAATTTAAATATGGAAACTCTAAAGGCATAAAAAGTATATAAGGGATTTATTATTGACAATAAAATAATGGAGTACGGCATAACCGCAAATAGCATATCTGTTTACGCTTTTATGACAAAAAATCTTAAGAAAAAAATGACCGAGAGGAATACATATAATTATGAAAAATTTTCAAATTAGACTGTGCGCAAACGATGATTATCTACCAGTTTTTGAATTACTTAAGCAATTATGGCCCGATATGGAATTAGACTATGAAACGCTTCAGGTTGTATATGAAAAGGCTTTAAAATCGGACAAACAAAAACTTATTGTTGGGTTGACCGCCAAAAAAATAATAGGATTTTGTTCGCTAACAATCAGAAATAATCTGTGGCTCGCCGGCAATTTGGGACATATAGATGAATTAATTGTAGATAAAAATTTTCGCGGGTACGGAATAGGCGGCAAACTGATGGATGAAATTATAAAAATTGCAAAGGAAAATAATTGTAAAAGAATAGAATTAGACTCGGCGTTTCATAGAAAAGAGGCTCATAAAATTTATGAGCATTTAGGATATGAAAATCGTGCGTATTTGTTTTCAAAAATAATCTCCTAAATTTTCATTTTAATCAATTAATAAAATCGTTAAAGCTGTATGAATAAAATATCAATCCCGTGCAAGGGATTTTAACAGTCATTTCGGACTGGCAACGGGGCTCAATAGAGTGTTGCTCCGGTATGAATATGTCTTTTTTGCATATTTTACTTATCTGTTCCGTCCCTGTTGTAAAGGCATGATATTGCCCAAGAGCACTTCAAGAGCTTTAGCATCATCTGCCGCCATCATGCCTACGGCTATGCTAAACAGCGGGTGCCCGGCCTGCAGTGCAAATTTTTGCATGACGGTTGGCGGGTATTTGCTCTGGTCTTTAACTTTAACCTCTATCATCTCAATGTTAGCCGGGCTATAGCTGTATTTATACAGGCCTTCTATTTCATTAAAGAATATGCGGTATCCAATTAACAAATAATCCCTCCCAACGCTAACCAGCGGCTTTTTAATAATCATGCCTGATAAAATATAAAAAAACATCAGCGCGGCAGCCAAGGACAAAAGAGCGAAGAGGGATTTTAAAAGAAAATCATTTGTAGTCACAAAACACACCCCACCAAAAACCGCGGAAAGAACCAGAAAAAACACCAGTCCTGAAAACGACCTGCCCGCCTTTGCATAAAAAACCTGAGTGCCGTCTTTTAGAATTTTCATATGATAATCCTTTTTTATAAAAGTTGTATGTCTGTAATCAGCCCGCCGACATTTTGGATTAGGTATATAATACAATTTTTAGTTGTTCGGATACAATCCAAAAACAGTAATTTTCAAAAAATATGCTCGGGACAATTTTTTGGGGTTTAGCTTTGCAAGATTGATTTATTTCATAGGGGCTTTTGCGGAAAACAAAAAACCACACTTTCTGTGTGGTTGGATATTCTTTTTAGTATGGCTGCGGGACTAGGACTCGAACCTAGGCTAAACGCTCCAGAGGCGCTTGTGCTACCATTACACCATCCCGCAATTATTACTTAAATATTTTATCATTTTTTAACCCGTGAATAAAAGTGTATAATATGTATATGAAAATCGGCGGGAAAACAGTCGTAAAATCAGACGGCAGGGCCATCGGCATTTTTGATTCCGGCTTAGGCGGGCTCACCATTTTTAAAGCGGTGCGCGCCCTGATGCCGCGCGAAAATATTATTTACTTCGGCGACAGCGCGCACGTACCCTACGGCTCCAAATCCAAAGAAACGGTGGCGGGCTACAGCGTAGCCATCGCGAAATTTCTTGATAGCAAAAAAGTTAAATTGATTTTAATCGCGTGCAATACCGCTTCCGCGCTTGCTCTACATACGGTAAAAAAACATGCGAAGGCCCCCGTGCTAGGCGTAATCGCGCCCGGCGCAAAACGCGCGGCGGCCGTCAGCAAAAATAAAAAAATAGCCGTGCTGGGCACGGAATCCACGGTCAAAAGCCGCGTGTATCCCAAGCACCTAGCCGAAATAGATAAAAGTATTGCCGCGGCGCAGTATGCGTGCCCGCTTTTTGTGCCCGTGATAGAAGAGGGCCTGCTTGAAGATCCTATCACGGGGCTGGTTATAAAGAGATACCTCGGGCCGGTCAGAAAATCCGGCGCTGACACCGTCATTTTGGGCTGCACGCATTATCCTCTGATAAAACGCAGTATATCGCGGCTGTTAGGCCCGCGCGTGAGTTTGGTTGATTCCGCGGAAGAAATAGCTAAAGAAGCCCGCGCGCTGCTTTCCGCTCGCAACATGCTCAAAACCAAAGGCAAAGCCGAGACTGAAATTTACGCAAGCGATTCTCCCGAAAGATTTGCCTCGCTTGCGGGCCGCATAATCGGCGGACGGTTTAAAGTTAAAGAAAAAAGGCTTGGCCAATGAAAATATTCTCAGATGAGCGGCTGCTTGGTTTGGGCGTAATTTCCGGCACGGTGTCGCGCCATACCGGCAGCGGGCGCGAGGCGCAGAACGTCAAAAAATTTTTTGATACCCTTGATATAGACAGCGCGAATATCCTTGGCCTGCGCCAGGTGCACGGCGCGCATATAGTCCCGATAATATCCGGCGAAGACTTAAAAAATTACCGCAAAACCGCAATGCATGAGGGAGACGCCTGGCTGCTTGGACGCGCGGGCTGCGGCTGCATGATACTCACGGCCGACTGCGCGCCGCTTTATGTATGGAATGATAGAGGTATCTGCGTAGGCCTTGCCCACTGCGGATGGCGCGGCGTTGCTGCCGGCCTGCCGCGCAAAATTGCGGAGGACATAAAAATCCGCGCTGGTAAAAACGTCAGACTTTGCGCCTACATCGGCCCGCATATAAACGCCTGCTGTTTTGAAGTGCGGGAGGACGCGGCGGGGCAGTTCGGCCAACGCGCACTCGTCAAAAAGGGGGGCAAAATTTTTGTTGATTTAGCGGCCGAAATTACCGCGCAGCTTCTCTCTGCCGGAGCGGACGCAAAAGATATCAGGCGCGAGTGCGCCTGCAACTGCACGATGTGCAACAAAGAAGATTTCTTTTCCTACCGGCGGGACAAGACGCGCGATACCATGATTTCCTTCATCTACAAACCGGCCTGAAGGCCTACTTTTTATTTCCTCTTTGAAAAATCGTTTTGATTATGTTAGTCATTCGCTTGATGCGTCTCACTCTTTGCGGGAAAGAGAAGAGGCTACGGCCCCGCGCCTTCCTGATGCCGTTTAAATAAGTATGCAACCGCGCCCGCACAGTAACCTTTCTCTATGCAGAAGGATATAAGCGTCGCAAACAATATGCTGAAAAAGATTACGGAATATACCGTATCCTGCAGCGCGGCCGCGCCGGCAGTGCCCATCTGCGCGGCGTGGGAAGCCAAAACTGCCGTAACCAAACCTTTTGGTGCCATGGCGCTTGCGGCGGCGGTATCAAGCCTGCTCACGGATTTCGCCAGCGTCAGGTTGGCTACAGTCGTGCGCGTCATAAATATCACGATAGTAAACACCAGTCCGTACATCATGGAATGCCAGCTGCTTATGTGCATGCAAATGCCGATATAGACGAAAAAGAACGTGCGCAGTAAAAAAACTATCTCGCCAAAAAAACTTTTTTCCACTTCGTTAAAAGCATTGCCGGCGGTATTGTGCATGAGCTTTTCCAGAAACCTGAAAAATTCAAACCGCCTTATAATCCTTATATTGCCCGCTATTATGCCGAAGATAAAAGCGCTTATGGCCCCGTCAGCTCCGCAGGCCTCGCAGACGGAGTAGACTATCATCACAAAGGCCGGCGTGAGGAAAATGCTGTTCTCCAGCTTCCTTATCTTATTTAAAACCATAGTCCAAAACACCGCCGCGCCGGCGCCTATTGAAAAAGAAAGCAGAAACATGTATATTATTTTTGCCCCTATGCGGCCAAAGCTGAAAGTATTGGTCTGAGCCATCTGCAGTATGGCTACCGCTCCGGCGATGGATAACACGCTGCTCAGCGTGCTTTCCGAAAGCAGCACGGTTTTTATATTTGCGGAGATATTAAGTTTGGAAATCAGCGGTATGGTTACCGCGAAAGAATTGCTTGCCAAAATACAGCCCAGTGCGAGCGCGTAGACAAAATGCAGCCCCAGCGTAATTCGCGCCAGCGCGGCAACGACGGCTGCCATCACTACGAAACATATTAAAGTGAGGCGCAGGCTTTGCGTCCAGGTAAGGCGTATCTGCGATATTTTTATGCCGAGGCCGCTTTCAAACAAAATTATTATCAGCAGCACTCGCGTAAACACCTTATCCACCATGCCGAAATCCGCCGGCGAGACGATTTGAAAAACCGGTCCTATTATTATGCCAAGCAGCATAAGCGGCAGCACGTCCGGCAGCCGCGTTTTGACGAATATCGCCGCGAAAACATGCGCCATAAACACCAGCAGCGCGAGGGATATTATTGTAATTTCCATGACAGGCCTCAGATAACCTTTCTTAATATATTAGAATTTATAGCCGCCGCGGGCAATATGCGCTTTGCCGCGGCGTGCAGCGGGGCCGGTGTTGTAATAACCATAATTTTATATTAATATATAAGATATGAAATGTCTCAAAGCGATGCTGCCGGCCCTGTTTCTGGCCGGCGTGTGCGCCGCACAGGAAAATAAACCTATCATGCTTGACGGCCGCTATATGCGCGGCTCGTCCATAGTGCAGCCCCACGAAAACGCCCGCGCCAACTTGGATATGGAATCCGTGCTGCGCAGCGTTTCAATACTGCTCTCGGCCAAAAACGGAGACTATAATTTGGCCGTCACCTCCGCGCAGGCATTGCTTGAAAGAGGTATGAGCGACCCGCGAATACATTCCGCCTTGGCAGTGGGCTATGAAAAACTGGGCCAATGCAGCGAGGCCAAATACCACGCCAATCAGGCGATAGCGCAGCGCCCCTCGGATGTTGAGGCCCTTACCGCGCGCGCCTACTGCTTCCATAAAGAAGAAGACGACCTGCGCGCCAGAGAAGATATAGAGACCGCCATAAAACATAATCCCAAATACGAATACGCGCAGGAAGTCAACCGCATTATAACGGAAGAAAGCGCGCGCGTAAAGCAGCCGAAGGCGCCGGCCTCCGGCAGGCGGCTGCCCACATGGTTTTTTGCCTATGTGGTCTGCGTGATAACCGTGATGATTATTTTTATTGTAATGCGCAGCCGCGGCTTTGCGCGCGGCGCGATTGACGAGTCTGGCCGCCAGCTAAAAGAAATCAACATTAAGGAGCAGTACCATTTTATCCGCCAGATAGGCGAAGGCGGTATGGGCAAAGTTTACGAGGCTTATGACAATGTCCTCAAGCGCAAGGTCGCAGTAAAGCGCATTAAGCCCGAGCTGCTCAAAAGCCATTATGTGCGCGAGCAGTTTTTATCGGAAGCACGCATGGTAGCCACGCTGCACCACCCGTGCATAGTTGAAATTTATACCGTGTTGGAAACCACAAACAGCCTTTATCTGGTCTTTGAATACGTTGAAGGCCAGACGCTTGAAACCAGACTTGACATAGACGGTTATCTTAATTTTGACGACGCGAGGGCGGTTTTCGGCTCCGTGTGCCAAGGGCTCAGCTATGCGCACTCGCACAATATTGTGCACTGCGACCTTAAACCCGGCAATATAATGATATCCGACAGCGGCGTTGCAAAAGTGATGGACTTCGGCGTTGCGCGTAAAGTGTCCGAAGGCAATAAAGGCGACCACCGCACAGTGGCCGGTACGCCGGCATATATGTCGCCCGAGCAGCAGAAGGGATTTATGACAAAGCAGTCCGATATTTATTCTCTCGCCATTTGTTTGTACGAGGCCATCGTAGGCCAGGTGCCGTGGAGCGTGAAAGGCTTTGATATAACCACAAGGAATATTATCCCGCCCTCAAGCATAAGCGACAGCATACCAAAAGTTGTTGATAAACTTATAGAGACGTCGCTCAACGACGACCCCGCAAAACGCATTCAGACGGTTGACGAGTTTTGGGAAATACTTAAGAACGCATAATTTTTTGCCGCCATTGCCAATAGCCAAGGAAAGATAATACAAATAATAATATACTATGCTCCACAGCTTGTTTCAGCCGTATCCACCGAATATACGCGTTGTCTGATATTTAAACCTTCTTTATCCAATATTTGAACAAAACCTCTTCTTTTGTATCTGGTTTGCAAAATTCTTTCAAATAAAACTCCTTTTGCATAAATGCCGTTGCTTTTTTACTTCTGTTTTACCTGATTCTTTTCTTGTCGCCGTTACATCGCAGCCAGTTTTATCAATTGCTATAAAACCTTTCATAAACCGTTTCATCAGCAAAAGCGCGGTACAAAAAGTCCAAAACAAAGTTATATCTGTCCAAAAATT
>JAIRLH010000083.1 GCA_031259485.1 Elusimicrobiota bacterium | reverse complement strand
GACCGCGCGGAAACAAACTTCCCGCTCTTATCGTCAAAATCCAAAATAACTTTGCTGAAACCTTTAAGTTCCGCGCCGCTTTCAACAAAAACGGTGTTTTTGATTTTTTTATTCTGTACGATTGCGTGCACGTGGCCGCCGAGCATAAGATTAACGCGGCCGGTATTTGCGACTGCCGCGGCGAATTTCTGCGCTTTTTTATCAAGCTCGTCCTCAGCGGAGGTATGGGCAAGCAGTATCACCGCGTCCGGCTTTTGCTCTTCTGCCGCGGCCAGCGCGGTTTTCAGCGCGGTTATATCCGCGCCGGTTTTTATATCTGCGGAGGAAAGAAGCGGGTCCTTGGCCATGCCGATGACGGCTATTTTTTTGCCGCAGACTTCGTAAATTTTATAAGGCCGCACTTTGGCGGGCAGGCCCGCGCCTCGCATATTGGCGGCGAGCACATCAAACTTTGCCTCCGCGATATTTGCCAAAATTGCGGCAGGCCCGAAATCTCCCTCATGATTGCCGATTGTCGCCGCATTATAACCCAGCATATTCATAAGCTGCACGGAAAGCATACCCTTAGTCCGCGCCGCTTCATAAGTACCGGAGGTAAAATCCCCCGAGTCAAGCAAAAGCGAGCACGGAGCGTTTTCCGCGCGCAGATAAGCGGCCAGCAGCGAAAAGCCGCCGCTGCCGTCGGCGCGCGCGTAATAATAACCGTGAGCGTCGCTTGTATGGTATATATTAATTGCCGAGCAAAAACCGGCAGCCGCCGTCGGCAGAAGCAGCAGCGCGGCGCAGACTTTCTTTAAAACGCCAGTAAAGCCGGCACGGCTATTTGTTGATGGCGTATCTATTCCCCGTCTTTACCCAGCCCATGGATTCAACCGTCTTAGTCAGCGTTTTTATCCTGCCGCTGTCGCCGGAAGTGATTTCAAAAAATTTACCGGCCGGCGCAAGGCCTGTAGAATTAATTACAAAATCAAAGTCAATTTTCCAGTCCTCTTTGCCGGAGTTATTGGAGTAAAAAGTTATCCTCTCGTTACCGGCGCCCGCATTATTAGTGTCGTGCAGCTGAATATAGCCGCTGTTATCCTTTTTGCGTGCTTGTAATTCGGAATACTCCCAATCCTTCTCAGGTACGCCAACGTGCAGCTGGCGCAGCGTTTTGGGGAATTCATTCTTCTGCGGGTAATACTGGATAACCGCGTCCTGCAATGCTTTAAGCGTACCGATATGGGTTATTATTCTGGTGCGCTCCACCGTGCTGCGGTACTGCGGCAAAGCAATCGCGGCGAGTATGGCCATTATAAGCACGACCACCATAAGTTCAACAAGGGTGAAACCTTTTTTGTTTTTCAGCATATTTTTTGAGCTCCTTTACTGGCGGCGCGGTTCCGCGCCGATATAAGACATTTTTATCTGATTGAACGCGGCTTTAAAAGCCTCTATTACTTTGGGGTCAAAATCTTTGCCGCTGCGCTCAAGCATATATTTATAGGCTTCGCTTATCTTCCACGAGTTTTTATAAACGCGGCGCATGCAGAGAGCGTCAAAAACATCCGCTGCGGCGACTATGCGGGCCTCCAGCGGTATAGCCTCGCCTTTTAAGCCGGCGGGGTAGCCGCTGCCGTCCCAGCGTTCGTGGTGGTAAAGGCTCATTTTATGCGCGGTCCTGAGCACTTTTGATTTTGAACCCTGCAAAATTTTACCGCCGTAGAAGGTATGGGCTTTCATAAGCTCGTACTCTTCTTCCGAAAGTTTGCCCGGTTTGAGCAGTATATAATCCGGTATCGCCACTTTGCCGATATCGTGCAGCAGGCTGGCGTCTTTGATGACTTCGGCCGCCTGCTCCCCCAGGCCCATGGCGCGCGCAATTCGGTAGCTGTTTCCCGCTATATTGCGCAGGTGGATTTTGGTGTCATTCTGGTCTCGGAATTCAGATGTTATGGCCAGACGGTAAATAATTTCGGTGTTGGAAAGCTTTACGTCCTCGTAAAGAGCGGCGATTTCTATATTGCCGCTGGCAAGATTTGAAAGCAGGCGCAGAAGGCCTTCGTCGTTCTTGTCAAAAGCCGCGCCGTTTTCTTTATTATTGAGCTGGAAAACACCTATAACACGCCCCTCTTTGTTAAGCAGCGGCACGGCGAGAACTGTTTCGGTTTTAAAGCCCGTAATCAAGTCCAGCCCTTTGGCAAAGCGCGGGTCATTATACGCGTCTATGATATTCACGGTTTCGCCGGTTCTGGCCACGAGAGCAGCGATGCTGTCGCCTTCGGCGGGCAGATGTACTTCGGTATATTTAAGCCCTTTGCCGCGCGCGATTTTAGAACACCATTCCCCGTGCTTTTCGTCCTTAATAAAAATAAAGCAGTGCCGCGCGCCGATTATTTTGCTTATCTGCTTGGCGGTAAGGGCCAGCAGCTTGTCAAAATGCGTTTCGCTGGACAGCTGTCTGCCGAAGTCCACCAGCATATCAAGCTGCGTCTGCGCGGTTAATTTTTTATTTTTCATAAAAATGCTCCGGCGCATTTGCTATATGCACGGCTTTCGTATAAGGATAATAAGATTTCAAAAGCATATTAAAAAATTTCTCTTCCGCGCAAGAAAGCACTATAAGAGTATCTATGCGCAGCTCAGCGCAACCTGCGGCGAAAGCGCGTTTAAGCTGCCCCGCGTTTTCATGCGCAGTGCCGTACGCCAACAGTCCGACGCTTGCGGGGCTTTGATTTAACTCTATCAAAAAATCAGCGCGCGGGCAAATAAAAAGTTCGCGCGCGCGCGTTACAATTTTATCGCCGCAGAAAAGAATATTATTATTCTGCACCGCTATCCTGCGGCCCGAGCCGGCGCGCGCGCGCGGTTTTACGGGTTCCATATAATCCGTTATAAATCGGGCCGCGGAGGAAATATTTTGATATTTTTCGTCAATTTCCGCTGCGAGTTTCAAAGCTCGGTAATTTTCAATATCGTCGGTTATTACAGGCATGGGCTGCGGGCTGAGCAGCGCTTCATAGCGCGCTTTTATTTTATCAAGTATTTTTGCCGTCGCCGCCGCGCCATGCGTAAGCGCGAAGCGGCCCAGCAGGAGACCTTCGTCAATAATCGCCACGCCTCTGTGCTCTTTGCCGATAAAACGCAGGCTTGCCGCGTAATGCGCCGCGCCGCCCGCCGCGGGCAGATAAAAAGCAGTTATCTGCGCGTCCTGCGCAGGGGTATAATTTGGTTTTTTAAATTTGTAAATAATTTTTGCCCGAAACCCGCGCCAAAAGCCGCCGCCGCCAAAGCCCAAAACGTCTTTGAGCCACGCCATATGCGCCGCCGTGGGCACCAAAGCCGCGCACGCGGCGCTACATTGTCCGCACATTATGCAATTTTGCGCAGGGCGCAGCATATCGGTTTTTCGGGTATCTGCGCCAAACTTCCTGTCCAGAAAAAACCGCATCAACTGATTGCGGCCACGCGGGGCCGCGGCCTCCCGATTTTGGATTTTGTAAACGGGACAGGCCTGCGCGCAGGCTCCGCAGCGGTTGCAAACTTTTGCGCTTTCCTCGGGCCGCAGCAGACCGCGCAAAACATTGTAAATATATTTGCGGAGCGGACCGCGCGCGGGCATGAAAGGCTGGTTTTTGTTAAAATTCGTTTTCATTGCGCGCCGCCGAACAAAAACGGGTTAAAAAGATTATCCGCGTCAAAAACTTTTTTGACAAGCGCGGCAGACGCGCAAGGCTTAAAAAATTCAAATTTGTTCTGGACCGTTTTCGGCGCGGGCGCGGCAAAAGTTCTGACGGTAAGCGCGGTTATGAAAGCGTACGCGCCGATGCCGCCGTGCAGCAGTCTTATCAAATCATAACCCGCGGAATTTTTGACGTGTTTGCCGCCCAGAGATATAAAAGTTCCGTCGGACAGTATAAAATCAAGGCCCGTTATATAATCCGCAAAATTCCAAAAAGTTTTTGCCGAAAACGCGCCTCCTATGCTGCCGCGCGCGGCCGGTACGGGCAGATACATATTGTGCTCCGCAAGCTGTGCGGCAATATCTTTAAGCGCGCAGCCGGCCTGCGCCGTTATCGTATAATTCGCATTATCAATATCAAGGATTTGGTTTAGGCCCGCCGCGCTGAGCGCGATTTTTCTATCAGCTTTAAATTTGGAGCCAAGGCCGTTTATTATCGTAGAGCGGCCTGCGGCGCGGTTTAGCTTTATCTGCTCTATAATATTGAACAAATACTGCGGCGCGCCGGTGCGGCGCGCAAGGCTCCGCGTTGATATGGGCAGGATTTTATCTGGGTTGGCCAGGTTTTTCGGATCTAAAGCCGTCTTGATTTTGCGCATAAGGCCGAGCGCAGCTTCGTCAAACATAAGAGCCATGGCGGCGCGCTTTTCTATGCCTATGCCGTGCTCCCCGCTTATGCTGCCTCCGGCCTGCGCGGTAAGCGCGTGTATTTCCTTGACTGCCTTTTTGACCTGCCAAGCTTCAAATAAATTGGTCTCGTCAAAAACTATATTGGGGTGCACATTGCCGTCCCCCGCGTGGAAAACCAGGCCCGCCCGCACATTGTATTTGGCAAAAATTCCGCGCATTTTTTTGATAATCTCCGGCAGAGAGGAGCGCGCAAAAGCGCTGTCGAGAGAAAGCAAATTCGGCGCCAGCTTTGCCAGCGATGAGGCCGCCGCCCTGCGTCCCGCCCAGATTTTTCGGCGCGCGGTTTCGTCCGCGGCGGTTTCAATTTTTATCGCTTTATTCTCTTTCAGAATTTGCAAAATAATCTGCGCCTGTTTTTTCGCCGTCTGTTTTTTTGAATCCAGCTCTATTATCAGCAGCGCCTCCATGCCCACGGGGTAAGGGGTTTGCGTGACGTCCATGGTGGTTTTATCCATGGCTTCAAGCGCGGCGGGCAGTATGCCGGCGGCAATGATATCGCGCACGCTGCCCATGGTATGTTCAAGCGAAGCGAAATAAGCCGTAAAAGTTTTCAGGTTCTTTGGCAATGGCAGTATTTTGACGCGCAGCTTTGTTATTATTGCAAGCGTGCCCTCGCTCCTGGTCATCAAAGCCATTAAATCCGGCCCGGGGTCGGTTTTGGAGAGCTTAAGAACTTCGCCCTGCGGCGTAATAACTTCCGCCGCCAGAATATTGGCCGCGGTGGAGCCGTATTTCAAGGTCTTCGCGCCGCCCGCATTAAGCGCGGCGTTGCCGCCTATGGTGCTGAAGGCCATGCTTGCGGGATCGGGCGCGTAAAAAAAGCCCAGCGGCAAAAGCGCGTCCTGCAGGCGCTGGTTTACCACGCCGGGCTCAACTATAGCATAACTTTCCGCCGTGTTTATCAGGATAATTTTGTTCAGCGCGCTCAGGTTCAGCACCGCGCCGCCTTTAAGCGGCACCGCGCCGCCGTCGTGATTGGTGCCTGCCGCGCGCGGGACATAAGGCATGTCAAACTTGTACAAAGTTTTTATTACCTGCGGCAAGCACGCTGCGTCGGGAATATCAAGCACTGCATGTGGCAGCGCGCGCGCAGGCGCGCCGTCAAAACTGTTGAGGGCAAGGCTTACCGCGTCGCAATGTACATTGTCGCGGCCGATAATTTTTTCAATATGCCGCCGCGCGCGGCTGAGTTTGCCGAAAGTTTTCCCCATATATTAATTTTAATATAATATAGCGTATGGCTGCAAAAACTATGCGCCCCGCGGTCGCGGTAGGCGACGCGCACGGGGAATACTACTCCTTCGCCGCTGTGCTGATACACGCGGGCCTGATGGACGCCGAACTTAACTGGACCGGCGGGCGCAGCATTTTTATCCAGCTCGGCGACATACTGGACAGAGGGGCCGACCCGCTGCAAATTGACAAACTGCTTGACCTACTGCAGCCCGCAGCGCGCGCCGCGGGCGGGGATATTATAAGACTTGTGGGCAATCACGAGCTGGAAATTCTGCGTAAAAATTATTTCATCACCTCGCTGCCGCATTATCAGATAGGGCCTTTCCGCGCAAAAATAATACAGGATATTTTGTCCGGCGCGTGGCAGGCGGCCTACTGCCGCGGCGGTTTTTTATTCACGCATGCCGGAGTATGCGACGGGCTTTATGAAGCGCTTAAGCGGGAGCTGGGCCCGCGCAAACCCACATGCGCCAATATTGCCGCGCTCATAAATAGAATTTTCAGAGAAGCGGTAAGCGCGGGCAATTACAAGCACCCGATTTTTAACGTAAGCCGCCGGCGCGGCGGGGCTGACAGTTTCGGCGGGATTTTTTGGGAAGATCTTTCAGCCTTGTTCGCCGCGCACGGCAACTGCCCTTTCAGGCAAGTAGTGGGGCATACCATGGTGCCGCAGATTACAGTAAGCGAAAGCCGCAAAATAACGGCAGCGGACGCGGGCATGAAAAACGTTTTCGCCGGCGGTTTTGAGTATTTGGAAATCAGAGGCAGACATGCAAAAATAATAAAAATTACAGAGGATTGAACATGCAAAAAAATAATGACGCCGCCCAAAAACTCGGAGAACTTATAAAAACTATGGCCGCGCTGCGCGGCCCGCAGGGCTGCAAGTGGGATAAAGCCCAGACGCACGAAAGCCTTATAAAATGCCTGCGCGAGGAAGCGCAGGAAGTCATTGACGCTATTGAAGCCAAAGACGACGAGAATTTTAAAGAAGAACTTGGCGATTTGCTTTTGCAGGTTGTGTTCCACAGCGCGATAGCCGCTGAGCAGGGACGTTTTACGCTCGCCGAAGTCATTGACGGCATAAACCGGAAGCTCATACGCCGACACCCGCACGTTTTCGCCGGCGCGGCAGCCGCTACGCCCGAGGAGGCTCTTGCCCACTGGCGCGAAATAAAACGGCAGGAAAAAGCGGCCAAAAAATCCTAGGCTATCTGACATTTGCCGTCATTGCGGGTAGCGCGGCAGAGCCTGCCCCAAATGTTTTGATCCGGGACGACAATCCAATAATTATATTGTCATTCCCGCAATGTAGTTATGCAGGAATATGAAAAAAGAGATGCCCGCCCCGCAACACGAGGGCATAACAAAATAGTCCATGTCATAGTTTGTGATTTTAATCTAGTTATCTGTAACTTATGAAGTATCCCCCGCCGACCCCATCAAATCTCTGAGAAAAACCCAATAGTTGTTGACAGTAAGTTTCTGGTAAAGGAGAATCAGATACTGAACAGCAGTTAAGAACAGCGGGAGAAAAATGGTAGTCAGGAGCGGTCGTACCGGCACACCACCCGGCTTTTTCATATTTCCCTTTTGAGTTAAAAGCCATTACATTTATGTGGGCGGGCATCATACCATAACCATATAAAAATAAATCCCATCTGCCGTTGGAACGAAGAGAACCTACATATTCAGGCGGCATTCTTTTGTATGCATATCCGCCATCTGTCCCTTTAAATGGAATAGTTATATCCAAATCTTCAAAATTCTTGGTAAAATGCTTGTTTTGTAGATAATACAATTGCTCTGCATTCACGACAGATTTTAAAAGAGATTGTATCTGAGCCGCTTCGCTTCGCTCAACAGCC
>JAIRLH010000049.1 GCA_031259485.1 Elusimicrobiota bacterium | reverse complement strand
AGGTTAGGATGATCGGCCCGCGAAGGCAGTATTGCCGGTATGTTGGGGCCGGCTATCACGGCGGCGCCTTCGGCGCTCTCGCCGAAGAAAGCTATGGCTTTGTACAGCGGGTTGCCGGCGTCCAAATCCGGCAGCACGAGCAAATCCGCGTCGCCCGCGACGACGGCGTTTTTAATGCCCTTTTCCTCGGCGGCCTGTTTGGAAAGCGCGATATATAAATCGTAGGGGCCTTCAATCGTGCAGCCGGTTATTTTGCCTTCTTTGTTCATCTGTACCAGCGCCTGCGCGTCAAGCGTGGAGGGGATTTTTTCATTAACCTTTTCCACGGGGCAGACTATCGCCACCTTCGGGTTTTCCACGCCTAGTTTATGCAGCAGCCCCACGGCATTGTTGATGATGCCGGCTTTCTGCTCAAGCGTGGGGGCTATCATAATGGCGGAATCCGTAATCGCAAACGGCTTGTGATAACGCTTTGACGTAAAGACAACAAAATGCGTAAGCAGCGCGCCCGCGGGCACAAAGCCCATTTCTTTATTGAGTATTGCTTTCATGTAATATTTTGTGTCAACCAGGCCTTTGACCAAGAAATCGCCCTTGCCGGCTTTTATCTGCCGCGCGGCGATATTGCACATTTCGGGCACGTCCGCGCACTGGATAAATTCAAACTTATCTTCTTTGAGGCCGGTTTTCTTCATCATGCTTTTTATAACTTCAACGTCGCCTATCAGTATGCCGCTGGAAATGAGCCCCTTTTCGTCCGCCATTTTTATGGCGCTGAGGGCCTCCTCGTTATTTGCGCCGGGCACCACCACGCGGTTGGCTTTGCCTTTGACTTTTTCAATAAGTTCGCCGAAAGTTTTGAATTGCATATTTATAATCTCCTTAATTTATCAGTCATTTATATTCATTTATTGCAGAGGGATTGTCCAAAGCGCGGGCGGCGGCCTCGCGCAGGGCGGCCTTTTCGTCGCTGCCCGGGTATACGAACACGGGCCCCATCCAGCTTACTTTTTTTTGCAGGGTTTTACTTATGTACCCGTCAAACATCAGCCCGCCGGTTAGGATTATGCCGTCAAGCCCGCCTTCGGCCGCGGCCGCCATATAACCTATATATTTCGCAAACTGGTAGATTAAAGCGTCCCGCGCTTCTTTTGCCTGCGCGCGCGCGCAGAAGATATGCGAATCGGCCGGCTTTTCCCCGGTGTCTATGAAGGCGGAAAGCTCTTTCATATTATGCGTGCCCGTGTAGGCGTACATGCCGCCGCGTCCTTTTATTTTGAGGTACATCTCCGGGAAGGTGAACGTGCCGCTGTAGCAAAGCCTGACCAAAGCGCCCGTGGGCAGCGTGCCGGTGCGCTGCGGCGTCATGGGGCCCTCGCCGTCAAGGCCGTTATTGACGTCCGCCACGCGGCCGTTTATATGCGCCCCGACGCTTACGCCGCCGCCGCCGTGCAGCACGACAAAGCGGCAGTCCTCGTATTTTTTACCCAGTTTTTCGGCGGTTAAGAAAGCGACGCGGCGCTGGTTTAAAGCGTGGAAAATAGAAACCCTCGGCAAATCCGGCAGGCCGGTATAACGTGCCAGCGGGCAGAGTTCATCCACCACCACGGCGTCGCTTATCAGGCTCGGGCAGCCCGCTTTAACGGCTATATCGTGCGCCAGAATACCGCCCAGGTTTGAGGGATGCATGCCCTGCAAACCCTGCTTAAGGTCCCTGAGCACGGCGTCGTTTACGTAATAGGCTCCGCCGCGCACCGGTTTTATCAGCCCGCCGCGGCCCACGACGGCGTCGATTTCCTTAAGGTCTACGTTATGGTCTTTGAGGTGGGAAAGTATCATCCGCTCCTTAAGCGGAGCCATTTCCGTTACGTTTTTGTCTTCAAAAGGCTGCAAATCTTTGGGAGAATAATCTATGCGGACTTCAAAAACCGTCTCGTTTGCGCGGTAATATCCTATGTCGTCCGAGGTGGACCCCGGATTAATCACTAAAATATTATAAGGCATGTTTTACCTCTTGGAATTATTTGCGTTTCCATTTCATTTTAACATAATAATCTTATGATGGCAAAATAAGGCAAATAAAAATTGTCATCAACTCGGAGGGTTGACGACAAAAGAAAGCATATCATTGCAAAATCCGGATTGATTTAGTATAAAAAATATATATTTATTTTTAAATCAGCGAGAATATCGCTATGCATAACGGCAAATTAGTTCTCAGCTATCAAATTTTTTACGTTTCTCTTAATATATGTATATCTTATATATCGGAAATTCGCAAGGGCATTTAGACCCGCCAGAGCCCTGGGCCCTTTGGGTAAGTCCCAGACGTGAGATCTTTATATGCTCGGGAGATATTTTTATGAATTTAAAAAATATCCCCCCGCGGTTATCCGCGGGGGGAGGAGTATCAAAAGAAGCTGTTAAGCCTTATTTGAGGTGTTTGCCAAGCAGGCCGGCGAGCTCAAACATGCTTATCTGGCTCTTGCCGCCGAAGACGGGTTTT
This sequence comes from Elusimicrobiota bacterium, assembly GCA_031259485.1. Classification (GTDB taxonomy): domain Bacteria; phylum Elusimicrobiota; class Elusimicrobia; order Elusimicrobiales; family Elusimicrobiaceae; genus Proelusimicrobium. The sequence continues at coordinate 9,856 of JAIRLH010000049.1, read as the reverse complement.
AAAGTCTCGTCCGCGTTTATCATTCTCCTGTTGGTTTTGTCCTGCAGGCCTTCTTTTTTGATATAGTCCCATATCTTTTTGATGGCCTCGGTCCTTGGGAGCGGAGCCGCTCCCACTACTTTTGCCAGCTCGTCGCTGGGCGCCAGAGGCGCCATAAATTTTGCGTTTGCTTTTGCCATAATTTTAATCTCCTGATTTTACGATTTATTGTTTATATATTATACAAACTATTTTACCAGTTCCGCCGGCCTGGGAGCCGCGCCCAGTATTTCGGCGGGGGTGCCTTCCTTATACTGCTCAAAGTTCTTTACGAAGGCCTCTGCAAGCTCGCAATACTTTTTATAGTATTCGCCTTTGTCCTTCCAGCTGTTGGCGGGCTGCAGGATTTCCGCTGGCACGCCTTCGCACTCAACGGGTATTTCAAAGCCGAAGACTTCGTCCTTCACAAACTTAACTTCGGCCAATTTGCCTTCAAGCGCGGCGTTAAGCAGCGCGCGCGTATGCTTTATGCTTATGCGGCTGCCGACTCCGTAAGGCCCGCCCACAAGGCCGGTGTTTACCAGCCAGCACGAGGCCTGGTGCTTTTCAATCTTCTCCTTAAGCAGCCGCGCGTATTTTGAAGGATGCAAAGCCATAAAAGGCCCGCCGAAGCAGGTGCTGAAAGTGGCCTGCGGTTCTTTTACGCCCTTTTCTGTGCCGGCCACGCGCGCGGTGTAGCCGCTCATGAAGTGGTACATGGCCTGCTCTTTGGAGAGTTTTGAAACCGGCGGCAGCACGCCGAAAGCGTCATAAGTAAGGAATATGATGTTTTTGGGGTGAGGGCCTTTTGCGCCGGGCACGGCATTGTCAATGAAAGACAGCGGGTAAGAGGCGCGGGTGTTTTCAGTAAGCGCGTCGCTGTCAAGGTCAAGCGCGCGGGTGTCCGCGTCAAAAAACACGTTTTCCAGCACCGTGCCAAAGCGGTGGGTTGTGGCGTAAATCTGCGGCTCCGCCTCTTTGGAAAGTTTTATGACCTTTGCATAACAGCCGCCTTCAAAATTGAAAACGCCGTTATCGTCCCACCCGTGTTCGTCGTCGCCGATTAGGCCGCGCTTAGGGTCGGCCGAGAGCGTGGTTTTGCCCGTGCCCGAAAGGCCGAAGAACAAAGCGCTGTCCCCGCCGCTGCCTACGTTGGCGGAGCAGTGCATAGTCATAATCCCTTTAAGCGGCAGCAGATAGTTCATCACGGTGAAAATACATTTTTTGCTTTCGCCCGCATACGCGGTGCCGACGATTAGGACGATTTTCTTTTTGAAATTTATTTCTATGGCCGTTTCGCTCGCGGTGCCGTCGGAGGCTGGGTCCGCCTTTAAGCCCGGGAGGTAAATCACCGTAAACTCCGGCTTAATGGTTTTGAGTTCGCCCGCGGAGGGCTCTATGAACATATTTTTAGCAAAAAGGTTATGCCACGCAAACTCGTTTACCATGCGCACAACCATGGTGCTGTTTTTATCGGCGCCCACGTAAGCGTCCCGCACGAACAAATCCCTTTCCCGCGCGTATTTTTGGGCTTTGGCGTAGAGCTTTTCAAAATTATCCTCGCTTATGCCTTTATTGCCCTTATGCCACCAAAGGATATTTCTGACTTCTGGCGTTTCCACAAAAAATCTGTCGTTTGGGGAGCGGCCCGTATGTTTGCCCGTATCCGCGGTAAAAGCTCCGCCCGCGGTTATATTACCCTCGCCGCGGCGCAGAGCTTCCTCGTAAAGCTGCTCTGCGGTAAGATTCCAGTAAATTGTTTTGGCGGTTTTGAGGCCCGTCGTCTCCTCCAGTCCGTATTTGTTTTGGAACGCCGTTGGGTTTGTCATTTTCATATTACCAGTCCTTTTTTATCATAATATCGCCGATTTTGAGCGGGTCTTTCGCGTTTTTGTCCAATGCCCATATTATGCGGCGCATGCCTTCAAGAATATTTTCCCTGCTTGCGCAGTAGCTTATGCGCAGATAGCCCTCCAGGCCGAAGGATATCCCGGGCACGGTGGCTACCATTACTTTTTCCAACAGGAAATCGGCCAAAGCCATTGAATTTTTATTGTATTTGCTGAAATCAACGAAGGAATAAAAGGTTCCCTTCGGCTCGACAACGTCGATGTCCTTGATTTTTTTGTACTCGTCCATCAGGATATTTTTATTGTCTTCCAGCGTTTTGACAAGCTCGGCCACGCAGTCCTGCGGGCCGGTGAGCGCGCCCAGCGCGCCGGCTTCGGCCACGTCGCTGTTGCAGCTGGTCGTCTGCGCCTGCACGCGGCCCATGGCTGCAATAATTTCTTTATCGGCCGATACCGCCCAGCCGATGCGCAGGCCCGTGAGGCCGTAAATTTTTGACACTCCGTTTATCGCTACTATATTGGCCGGATTTTTGGCGTATTTAAAAGGGCTCGGCGTTTGCGCGCCGCCGAAGACGAGCCGGTTGTAAATATCGTCAGTCATCAGCCATATGCCGCGCAGCTCGCAGAGTTCCACGAGTTTTTTTACAAAATCTTCGCCGTAAACAATGCCGGCGGGGTTGCCCGGGTTGTTAAACATTATGACTTTTGTTTTTGGGGTTAAGGCTTTCTGGATTTCTTCAAAACTTACTTCTATGCCTTTGGCCGGAACTACGGGCACAGGCCTGCCGCCGGCGAGCTGAACCATCTCCGGATAGCTTACCCAGTAGGGCACGGGATAAATGACTTCGTCCCCGCGGTCTATTGCGCACAACAAAAAATTATAAATGGCCTGTTTTGCGCCCGCGGAAACAATGACATTGGGCACCGCGGCGTCAAAACCATATGTGCGTTTTGTATAATCGCACACGGCTTTGCGAAGCTCGTGCCCGCCTGCGGCGGGCGAGTATTTGATTTTGCGCGTCTGCGCCTTCTTTATTATAGCTTCCACGGCGCTGAGCGGCGCCGGCGTTTCCGGCTCGCCTCCGCCGAGGTGGACTATCGGCAAACCCTGCTTTTTTAAAGCCGCCGTTTTGGCGTTTAAATTTAGAGTGGGAGATTCGCCCACAATACCGGCAAGACTGCTGAGTTTCATAAAACACCTGTGCCTTAAATATAATTATAAGCCTTCCAACTGCGCATACACCAACGCGGGTGCCAGCGCTATTTTATTATACATTTTATTGTACGCGCGCATAAAGCGGCGGCTGTAAGTACGTCGGTTGATATATTTTGTTTCCGGCTGCTTTAAGGCATCTGTTGGGCTTCAAGCCATTGCTTTTTGCGAGGGCAGAATCATGATATGTTTGCAATATATATTGTATATTTTGTATATTTCAAAAATTTAAACGTACATAAATATTTTATATAAATTTCCTAATTTCTGTTAATTTGTGCTATAATTAATATGAAATATATTTGTGTTTATTTGGAAACAAGGCATATGCTCGGCGATATGAAAGAAAACTTATGATTAAGAGGCAAACCTATGATTAAAATGTTAAACGCCAGTTCGTCAAAAATAGACGAGCCGGAAGTTGCGGCGGCGGAATTGTTGGAGCAAATCAAAGCTCACGGCGGCTTATTAAAAAATTCGGTGGGAATAGTAGCCTGTTATTACGAATTTACGGAAACGAATATTATAGATTTGCTTTGTAAAAACCTACAATGCGATATAATAGGCACTACCGTTATGGGCAGCGCGACAAACGCGGCGTACGGCATAGAGCAAATAAGCCTCTGCGTTCTTACAAGCGACGATATTTCCTTTTCAACCTCCTTTTCCGAAGTGATTACAAAAGACAATACCGAACAAGCGGTAAAGCAGGCTTATGCGCAGGCGCGCGCTAAATTAGACGGGGATCCTTCTCTCATTTTCGCGCTGGCGCCTATTTCAAGAGAAGTTATGGGAGACGCCGTTCTCGAATATCTTGACGCCGCGTGCGCGTGCGCGCCGATATTCGGCACTTTATCAAACGAAACTTCGCCGACTTACGAGAACGCATGCGTCTTCCGCAACGGAGACAAGCATCAAAACAAGGTGGCCATGATTCTTATGCGCGGGGAAATAAATCCGCGTTTTTACTCCACCGCTATTTCCGACAAAAATATACAAAAACAAGCGGCGGTAGTAACGGATTCAAACGGTTATTTTCTCAAAACTATAAACAACGTGCCTCTGAAGGAGTATTTAATAAGCATAGGCGTGCAAACATATGGTCTTGCTTCCGTGACGACGCTGCCGTTTCTGGTAGATTACGGGGACGGCGCAAAACCGGTTGCCTTAAGCATGTATTCCATTACTTCCGAAGGCGGATATCTCGGCGGGAAAGTGCCCGTCGGGGCAAAGATACTTTTTGCGGAAGCCGATTATGACAGCGTGCTTGAAACGGCGGAAACCACGCTTAAAAAAGTTTTGGAAGACGTCAAGAAAAACGGGGCTAACGGCATTTTCGCAATTCCGTGTTTCACGCGCTTACTATTGCTTAGCCCTAATCTGGAAAACGAAATGATAAAAACAAAAGAATTAATAGGCGACGCCGCGCCGTTTATGCTTTGCTACAGCGGCGGAGAGATATGCCCGGTATACGGCAAAGACGGGAAGACTGTCAACCGCTTCCATAATTTGACATACACAGTCATGGTGTTCTAACTCACTCGACAGGAATAATTCCTATGGCAGAAGATTTACAGGAACGTATTGAAACGCTTCAAAAAGAAAACGAAAAACTTTCCAAGCAAGTGGCCCGTTTGCAAAATATTCTTGAGCGGAACAAAGCTGTAGCCCTTTCAATGTCAAACATAGACAATATGAAAGAGATTGATAGGAAAAAACAGGGGAAATATCTGCAAATGCTTCTTGAGAACAGCCCGGATATCATTATCCTTCTTGATGAATACGGCAGGTTTGCTTATTGCACAAATATTTTCCTTGAAAAGGCCCATATAGCGAGTTTCGGCTTAATCAACGGGCATTTATTTTCGGAAGTTTTCAGCCGTTTTACGGACCAACGTCTGTTAGATTTGTTCTTATCCTCTCTGCATGACGCCGTAAAGAGTAAAAAACGCAAGAAATTTGAAGAAAATATAGACATATCAGGAGGAGACCCGCGAAGATACAATATATATTTCACGCCGGCATACGACGACAATGGCGATTTCTCCAGCATGATAATATTATTGAACGATATAACCGAAACATACATAGCGCAAAAAAACGCGGAAAAGGCCCGCTCGGACGCGGAGCACGCGAACATGGCCAAAAGCGATTTCCTCGCAAATATGAGCCATGAAATAAGAACTCCTATGAACGCCATAATAGGCATGACCAGCATTGCCAAATCAGCCAATACCATAGAACGTAAAGATTATTGTTTGAATAAAATAGAAGAGGCTTCCATGCATATGCTCGGGATAATCAACGATATCCTTGATATGTCTAAGATAGAAGCAAATAAATTTACTCTGTCTCCTTCAAGATTTAATTTTGAGCGTATGCTTAAACGCGTTGTGGACGTAATTAATTTCCGCGTTGAAGAAAAACACCAGACACTGTGCGTAAATATTGACGATAAAATACCTTTGTCTTTACACGGGGACGACCAGCGTTTGGCGCAGGTGATGGCAAATTTGCTTTCCAATGCCGTAAAATTTACGCCCGAGCAAGGCTCCATATCGATAAAAGCGCAGTTAATCGGAGAAGAAAACGGCATTTGCACGTTGCAAATAACGGTTGCCGACAGCGGCATAGGCATAAGCGAAGAGCAGCAATCCCGCCTTTTTACGTCTTTTGAACAGGCGGAAAGAGGCACGACCCGCAAATTCGGCGGCACGGGGCTGGGGCTTGCGATATCTAAGCGAATCGTTCAAATGATGGGCGGGGAAATATGGATAAAATCGGAACTCGGCAAAGGCGCGGCTTTTATTTTTACCGCGCAACTGCGCCGCGCCGAACAAAAAACCAGTTTGGAGCTAAAACCGCGCTTGAATTGGAAAAATTTGCGTCTGCTTGCCGTGGACGACGCGCCGGAAGTATTGGAATTTTTCTTAAATACCGCGCATAAATTTGGCGTGATATGCGACATTGCCTCCAGCGGCGAGCAGGCTATAGATCTTATTGGCAAAAACGGACATTATGACATAAATTTTATAGACTGGAAAATGCCAGGCATGGACGGCATAGAATTATCACGTCGCATACGCGGGCAGGACCATAAGGACCAAATAATCATTATGATATCTTCTATGGATTGGAGAATGATAGAAGACGAAGCAAAACGCGCGGGAATTAATAGATTTATATCAAAACCTCTTTTCCCCTCTACTATATACGATTGCATAAACGAATATCTAACGCCGGAAAATACGGCGCAAAAAGCCGAAGCGACATCGCAAACGGTTGACTTTAGCAAATACAGAGTGCTTCTGGCGGAGGACGTTGACGTGAACCGCGAAATCGTTACGGAAATGCTTAAACCTACCAATTTGACGATTGATTATGCTAAAAACGGCCTTGAGGCGATAAAGATGTACGGCGATGCGCCGGATAAATATAATTTAATTCTTATGGATATACAAATGCCCGAAATGGACGGCTACGAAGCCGTGCGCCGCATAAGAGAGATGGATATTCCCTTGGCAAAAAAAATCCCTATCATAGCTATGACGGCAAATGCGTTTAACGAAGATATTGAAAAAACTCTTAAAGCCGGAATGGACGGACATATCGCCAAGCCGCTGGATTTTAACGAAGTTATGGAAAAATTGAAAAGATATTTGTTGTAAAAAATATCCTAAATAATCGCGCGACAATAAATGACGGAAAATGTAAATTATTTTGTAAAGTATGGTTTAGTAATTTTGGCAGTATGATTTAGCGTATGATTAAGGAAATTAATACTTAAACAAATTATATAAACTTAAAGAGGAATATTTATGATAAAAACTTTAACCGCTTATACTTTAGAAATTGACGATACTAAAAAAGCCGTTGCCGAAATATTATCACAGCTTGACATAGATAAAAACTTGCTTAAGAACTCGGTGGGAATAATAAGCTGTTACTCCGAATTTATAGACACCGGAGTAGTAAAAGCCTTGGGCGAAAGTCTCCCTTTTGACGTGATTGGATGCACGACTTTAAGCGGATGCGTGCGGGGCGTTTCCAGCCGTCTTATGCTCGCCATAGCCGTAATGACAAGCGACGACATTTCCTTCTCGTGCGCGGTTTCGGAACCATTGTTTCCTGATACTTATAAGAAAAGCGTTGCGGACGCATATAACGAAGCTTTATCCCGTCTTGCAAAGAAGCCGTCGATGATATTTTCCTGCTCGCCTCTCTTCTTTAATATAGCCGGAGACAATGTGGTGCAGGCCATTGACGAAGTTTCCGGCGGCGTGCCTTTGTTCGGAACCCTTGCGGTGGATCATACGCAGGATTATCACACAGTGCAAACCATATTTAATAATTCGGCGAGTTCCAATAAACTTTCAATGATTCTTATTTCGGGAGATATCAATCCGTCGTTTTCCGTAGCCTCTATGGTGGAAACTAAAGTTATCAGGCAAAAAGCGATAATAACAAAATCGCGCGACAATATACTTATGGAAGTTAACAATATGTCGGTGATTGATTATATGCGTTCAATAGGACTTGCGAGCGGCGGGAAAATAGAGGGCCTCAACACCATACCTTTTACTATTGATTTTAACGACGGCGGCAAGCCTGTCGTGCGCGCGATTTTCTCTATGACGCCGGAAGGCCACGCCGTATGCGGCGGCAGTATGCCTGTAAACACGACGCTTGGCATAGGCTCTATAGATCACGACGACGTAATATCAACGACAAAAGAATCTATGAAGAAGCTTCCGCTTGAAACAAAAAACAACGGCTTGTTCATATTCTCATGCGTATCGCGAAATATGGCTCTAGGTTTTGACATATCGGCGGAAATGAATACCGTGCAAAATATCATAGGCGACAAAGCGCCGTATTTTATGAGTTATTCCGGCGGCGAAATATGCCCGATATATACCGGCGACGGCAAATTGGTAAACCGTTTCCACAACGACACTATTATAACGTGTTTATTTTAGCTGTGATGAATTAATATGACTGAAGATATAAACCAACAAGATACGCGAGTTTCTACTCCGCAAATACCAAGCGATGCCGCGCTGAAAGCCGCGCAAGCGGAGCTTGACGCTTTGCGCATTGAAAACAAAAAGTTAAAACGCAATTTGTCAAATTTACAAACTATTTTTGAAGCAAACAAATCAATTTCAAGCGCGCAGTCAAGCCTAAGCACGGTAATTTCCGGCAGTAAAAAGAAACAAGAAATATATCTCAATATGCTTCTGGTTCATTGCCCCGATATTATAATGCTTTTTGACAATAGCGGCCGTTTTGCATATTGCACGGAAGCGTTTTTAAAAGCGACTAATATTTTGAATTTCGGTCTGATAAACGGCCGCACTTATAAAGAAATATTCGAGCGTTTTTCTTCTCCTGAATTTATAAAACGTTTTGAAGAAGCTTTCGCAAAAGCCGCGCTCAGCAATGAAACGGTGCTAATGGACGGAATACTTGATATGCGCGGCGGCGATAATCCGCGCAATTACACCATACATATAGTCTCTATGCGCGACGAACAGGGACAGCTGGGCGGCTCTATCGCTTTATTTCACGATTTCACCGATCTTTTGAGAGCTAAGGAACAAGCGGAATACGCAAGCAGAGCAAAATCGGATTTTCTGGCAACGGTATCTCATGAAATACGCACGCCTATGAACGCCATTATAGGGCTTTCTAATATTCTCAAGAAAACTCCGCTGTCCGCCGAGCAGCAAACTCATCTGAACAATATACAAAATTCGTCTCATGTGCTGCTCAATCTGATAAACGATATTTTGGACTTTTCTAAAATTGAAGCCGGCAAATTGGATTTAATTAACGAATATTTTGACATTAAGCGATTGCTTGCCCATCAGCAGTCCATATTTCATACGATGTTCAAACAAAAAGGAATAAATTTTATATACCGTATTGACGAAAACTTCCCGTCCGTTGTTTTGGGGGATGAAAAACGAATAGGCCAAATTTTTATTAATTTACTCAACAACGCTTTAAAATATACTTCCGAAGGGCATGTGATTTTCAGCGCGAAAAAAGAACGGGACAATGTTTTTTTATTTTCCGTAGAAGATACGGGGATAGGTATAAAAGAAGAAGATTTCCCTCGCCTTTTTACGGCGTTTGAGCAATTTGACAAAGTAAAAAATAAAAAAACCACTGGCACGGGACTTGGTCTGGCAATCACCAAACGGCTGTGCGAAATAATGGGCGGCACAATAAGCGTAAAAAGCAAATACGGGGCCGGAGCTACTTTTACCGTCAGGCTGTCTCTGCCGACCGGAACTGAAGCGGACATTAAACATGAAAGCGAAAAATATATAAGCAAATTTGCGGCTCCTTCGGCAAAAGTGCTGCTGGTGGACGATATTGACGTTAATATTATGGTGGCCGAAGCTATGCTGGAGGAATACGGCATAAAGCCGGATACTTCCCTTAACGGAGTTCAGGCGCTTGAGCTTATACAAAAAAAAGATTATGACATTGTTTTTATGGACCATATGATGCCTGTGATGGACGGCGTTGAAGCCACCCGCCGCATACGCGAGCTGGGCGGAAAATACAAGGACATACCGATAATAGCGCTTACCGCCAATGCCGTAAGCGGCGCGCAGGAAATGTTTTTGGCCAACGGGTTTAACGGTTTCCTTTCAAAGCCGATAGATTTGCAGAAGCTTGCGGATTGTCTTTTAAAATGGCTGCCGGAAAAGACGGTCATAAAGGACGGGGAAATTTAGCCGCGCGCTTTTCTGTTAAGCAT
>JAIRLH010000146.1 GCA_031259485.1 Elusimicrobiota bacterium | reverse complement strand
CTTATGGGCAACGGCGGCAGCGCGGGCGACGCGCAGCATATCGCGGCGGAATTCGTGGGCCGCTATAAAAAAGAGCGCAAAAGCTACCCAGCCATTGCTTTAAACACAAATACTTCCACTATAACCGCTATCGGCAATGATTACGGGTACGATATGACTTTCTCCCGTCAGACGGAAGGCTTTGCTAAAGCGGGCGACGTGGTGATAGGGTTTTCCACCTCGGGCAACAGCGTAAATGTTTATAAGGCTCTGGAAGCCGCCAAACAGAAAGGCTGCTATACTGCGGCTTTTCTGGGCAAGGACGGCGGCACGATAAAAAATATAGTTGATTTACCTATAATCGTCAAAACCAACAACACGCCGCGCGTGCAGGAATGCCATATCTTCCTGGGCCACACGCTGTGCGAACTTGTGGAAAAGGAGCTTGAATAACTGTGAAGATAGCCATCGGAAGCGACCACGCGGGTTTGCGCGCAAAGGAAATCGCGCTGGAAACTTTGAAAACGCTGGGGCATGGTATTGTTGATTTCGGCACTTCAAGCTGCGACAGCGTTGATTATCCGGATTACGCGGCCCTGGTGTGCGAAGCCGTCGTAAGCGGCAGAGCCGCGCGCGGTATTCTGCTCTGCGGCAGCGGCGTGGGCATGTGCATAGCGGCCAACAAATATAAAGGGATACGCGCTTCAATCGCGCATGATATTTACAGCGCGGCGCAGGGCGTGCAGCATAATGATATGAATATTTTGTGCATCGGCGGCAAAGTGGTTGACCACGCCGCTTTGCCGCGCATAATAGAGGCCTTTATAAACGCGCGGTTTTTAAAGGACGAGGAGCGTTTTGCGCGCCGCGTAGAAAAACTGCTTGCCATAGAAGCCGCAAATTTTAAATAAAATACAGATTCAGAGGATAAAATGAAAATAACAGCCAACGAAGCCGCACAAGCCTTAATAAACGAAGGCCTGCGAAAACTTGACGCCTTAAATTTTACGCAAAAACTTTACGCGCACGACGGCACGCTGTGGAAGCAGGACAGCGAGAGCGTAAACTTCATAAACGGCTTTTTGGGCTGGACGGAAATTTATGACTGGACGCTTAAGCAATTGCCGCAAATCCAAAATTTCGCGGAAGAAGTAAGGCCGCTGTTTGAGCATATCGTGCTTATGGGCATGGGGGGCAGCAGCCTCGCGCCGGAAGTCTTGCGTTGTGTGCTGGGCCCGTTGGGCCCGCGCGAAGGCTGGCCGCGCCTTCTTGTGCTGGACAGCACTAATCCCGAATGGGTAGCTTATGCGCGGTCGCAAATCAATCCCGCGAGGACGCTTTTCATTTTTGCCAGCAAATCCGGCGGCACGGTGGAACCCGCTTCGCAGTTCGCTTATTTTTACGAAGAGGTTTCAAAAGTTTCGCAAAATCCCGGCGCAAATTTCATAGCCATAACCGACGCCGGTACCGGCCTTGAAACGCTGGCTAAGGAAAAGAAATTCCGCAGAATTTTTATCAATCCGGCCGATATAGGCGGCAGGTTTTCGGCGCTGTCGCTGTTTGGCGCGGTGCCGGCAGCCTTAAGCGGGCTTGATACCGAAAAACTGCTCAAAACCGCCGCGCAGGAGGGCGGAATTTTTAAGAACGAAAAGAACAGCGCAGCCGCAAACCTCGGTGCCTTGATGGGCATGGCTTACGCGCAGGGCAGGGATAAGCTCACGCTTTTAATGCCGTCTCATATCGCCTCGTTCGGTTTGTGGATAGAGCAGCTTGTGGCCGAATCCACGGGCAAAGAAGGCAAGGGCATAGTGCCGGTGGCCGGCGAGGTTCCGCCTAAAAATTTTGATTATAATGACGACAGGTTTTTTGTTTATGTCTCCTGCCCGGGCGCGGATAATGAAACCGTAAAAGAAGCCGCGTCCGCGTTGTCAAAAACCAATCATCCCGTTTTTGAAGCGCAGATGGCCGGCCCTTATGATATAGGTGCGCAATTTTTATTGTGGGAAGCGGCCACTGCCGCCGCCGGCGCGCTTATGCGGATTAACCCTTTTGACCAGCCCAATGTGCAGCTTGCCAAAACTATAACCAAAGGCCTTCTGGCGGGTTTGGAAGCCGGCAAAAAATCCGCGGAGACTGCGGCAGAATTTATCGCTTCAAAAAATATCGCGGGCCGCGTAAGTTTTGATACGCTGGGCGAAGATTTGTATAAACTGCTGGGCAAGAATGATTATATTGCGATACTGGCCTATCTCAATGAAACGCCGCAAACGCAGCGCGCCGTTGCCGCGCTGCGTGACAAAATTTTCACGCGGACGAAAAACAGCGTGCTGTTTGGCTACGGGCCCAGGTATCTGCACTCCACTGGGCAGCTGCATAAAGGGGACGGCAATAACGGCGTTTTTATCGTGCTCACGGCCGAGTCGGACGTGGATATAAAAATCCCCGCGCAAAAATACGGCTTTAATGACCTTTGCAACGCGCAGGCCCTGGCCGATTTTAAAGCGCTGGAAGAAAAGGGCCGCCGAGCCGTAAAATTACATTTAAGCAAGCCCGCCGCGCGTGCGCTTGAGGAGTTGAGCGGAAAATTTTAAGCGGGCAGAATATAAAGTGGGAGGTAAAAATGACAGTTGGAAAAATAAAAAAGGCCGCGAGGGCGGGCAGGAAGCCGGCAAAACCCGCGGCGGGAAAAAAAGCCGCGCCGAAAAGCAAGAAAGCGTTGTGCATAGATTATCCCGCGCATAACACCACGGTAAGCCGCGGGTATTATTCGCTGCGTCTGGGCACGCCGCACGAGGCGCAGTGGGTGAAGATTTCACTTAACGGCGGCCCGTGGCTGGACTGCAGGCCGTCAGCCGGATACTGGTGGTATGACTGGCAAAATTTTGCAACCGGCTCTTTTGTCGCCGAGGCGCTGGCTTTTATAGAGGGAGAGGAAGTAAGAAGCCCCAAACGCAGGTTCAAAGTCGCGCCATGAGTCAGGGGATGTTTCGCGGATAAATTGCAAAAGGTCTATATCCAAACTTTCGGCTGCCAGATGAATATGGCTGATTCCGACGAGATGATGCTCCATCTTGCGGCGCGCGGTTGCGTTGCCGCGCGGGATATGGAAGACGCCGACATCGTGCTGCTCAATACCTGCACCGTGCGCGAGCACGCGGAGCACAGGGCTCTTTCTTTCTTGGGCCGGCTGGCGAAGTGGAAAGGCGCGAAAAAAGGCCGCGCGATAATTTTTGCCGGCTGCGCCGCGCAGCGGCTGGGCAAGGGGCTCAGGCGGCGCTTCCCGCAGGCGGACATTATTTCGGGCGCAAAAGATATAGACGGCTTCGGCGATATTTTGGATAAGTCCGGCCTTTTCGGCGCGGCTGCAAAGGACGGCGCGCGCGCGGCGGGCTCGGGCATTGTGGGGCTGCTCA
>JAIRLH010000070.1 GCA_031259485.1 Elusimicrobiota bacterium | reverse complement strand
GAAAGCGATTGCCCGCTTTAAGATAAACCCGGGTGGCAGCGTTTCATTTTTGTAAATTTTAATTTTTTTATTCTTTATTAATATCAACTGTACTTATCGCAAAAAAATTGAACGCGGCGAACAACGGGTTAAAAGCATACTATAACCCTATGAAAGAAAGAACTTTAATCCTCATTAAGCCGGACGCCATAAGCAAACGCCTCAGCGGTATAATAATAGACCGCATTGAACGTCTGGACCTTGATATGAAGGCCGCTAAAGTCGCAGTTCTTACGCGGGATCTGGCCCTGAGACATTATGAAAATCTTAAAGGCGCGCCGTATCTGGAAAACGTGATTGATTTTATGCTCGGCAAATATAACGGGATAGACGACAGCAGGATTTACGCTTTCGTATATGCCGGCGAAGACGCCATAGCCAAAGTCCGCGCGGAAATCGGCGCTACAAACCCTGAAGCCGCCCTTGCGTGCACCATACGCGGCGCATTCGGACGCATAAAAGACGGCATAATGCAGAATTGCGTGCACGCTTCGGGTACGCCGCAGGACGCGGAGAGGGAAATTACCCTATGGTTCAGGCCGGAAGAGGTTTTAAAATGAAAAAGTTTTTCAAATTGCTGCCGGCTTTGGTTTTGCTGCCGTGCGCGTTGGGCGCGGCTGAAAATATAACTATAGATACAGAGGACGAATGGACGCTCTCTGCCCTTTACGAGCCTTCCGAAAACGGCCGCTATGTGATTATGCTGCACGAGCTGGGCAAGAATAAAGATGAATTTGCCAAACTTGAAAATAAAATAAAAAACGCCGGTTACGGCTTCATCGCGCTTGATTTGCGCGGCCACGGCTCCAGCATAAATAAAGGCGAATACAAAACTTTCGCCAAAACCGGCACCGATAATGAGTTCAACCAAATGGTGCGCGACGTCACGGCGGCAATAGGCTTGCTTAACAATAAAGATATCCCGACGCGGGATATTTATTTGGCGGGCTCCGGCCTTGGGGCGAATGTGGCGGCGAAATCGCTGATTTTTAATCCCGATATCGCCGGCATAGCTTTATTTACGCCGTCGCTCAAAACGCGCGATGTGCTGACTATGAACGGCATCAAAATAAACACAAAACCGGTGTTTATAGCCGTGTCTTCTGAAGACAGGAAGCAAATGATGGAAGCCAGTTTTATAAGAAACGCGGCGTTTTTATCCTCGGGCGAGGGTAATGTGGTTTTTATGACGGCCTATAATCTTAAAGGTTCGGACATGGTGGATAAATATCTCAGCGAGGAATTTTTGCAATGGCTGGCCGCGCCGCAGCGTCCGCCGGTTCTGCCCGACGATGCGCAGGAAATAATCCTGGAAGTTCCCGCCGCGCCGCAGCTGTAAGCGGCCGCGCGGGCGGAGGCAGCATATGACAGTGCGAAAAAATATTGCCATCGGCCTTATGAGCGGCACCTCTGCCGACGGACTTACCATATGTCTATTTGACGCGCGGGCAAAAAAAGTCCTTCATGCCAAAACCTATTTTTATCCGCAGAAACTGCAAAATAAAATCTTGGACGCGGTAAATTTTAAAACGCCGCAGCTCGGGGAGCTTAATTTTGAGCTCGGCCGTTTGTACGCGCAAAAAACCGCCGCTTTTATAAAAGAGTTTAAAATAGATAAAAGCAAAGTGGCCGTAATCGGCAGCCACGGGCAGACAGTCTGGCATGCGCCTGCGGCCAAAACGCCGAATACTTTGCAAATAGGCGAGGCGGCTTTCCTTGCCCATGACATCGGACTGCCGGTTGTATGGAACTTCCGCCCGCGCGATATGGCCTGCGGCGGCAGCGGAGCGCCTTTAATGCCGGCTTTTGACGATTTTTTGTATGGCCGCGGGGCGGCGCGCCTGCTGCTTAATATCGGCGGCATTTCAAATATAACGCTGGCAGGGCGCGGCATTACGACTTTCGGTTTTGATATCGGCCCGGGTAATGTTCTGATTGATACCGCCGTGAACATCTTAAGCAAAGGCCGCTTGAATTTTGACAAGGACGGCCTTGTCGCGGCAAAGTGCGAGCCGGATATAAAAAAGGCGCGAAATCTGCTGCGTATTTTCGTAAAAAACAAGCCGCCCAAGTCTCTGGACCGCAATTCTTATACAAATAATTTTGTGCTTAAATATTTCCCGTCGCTTAAGGAGCGCGATATTTGCACTATTACCTATCTTACCGCGTTTATCATTACCCAAAGCATAAAAAAATTTATACTTAAAAAATATAAGCCTGAGATTTTGGAAGTTTCCGGCGGCGGCGTTTACAATAAGACCCTCATGGGTTTTATAGCCGCGCAGCTTAAAGGAATAAAGGTGATAAGCGGCGGCGCGGTCATAGACCCTCTTGCAAAAGAGGCGGCAGCATTTGCATGGTTCGCTTTGCAAACGCTGCGCGGCGTTGCATGTAGTTGCCCACGCGCTACGGGCGCAAAAGCAAAAGCCGTGCTGGGCTGCATATACCTTCCATAAACAGGATACAGAATATGAAGATTAGCCGTATAATACACCCGGGGTTTTGGTTCGGCCGGAGCGACAGGGAGCGGGCCCTGGCCCTCGCAGCGCAGGGCGTAGGCGGTTTCTGCATTTACGGCGGTACGGTTGATGAGATTAAAGATTTAACCGCCGCTCTGCGCGTAGCCGCGCCCAATCCGCTTATAATAAGCGCAGATTATGAGGACGGCCTCGGCCGCTGGCTTAAAGAAATGCCTTTGCTGCCTTCAAATATTTCCATAGGCGCGGCCGCGCAGTCCGGCGCCGATTTAGCTTATAAAAAAGGCCTGCTTACGGCCTGCGCCGCGCGAAGTATAGGAGTAGGCTGGGTTCTAGCTCCCGACGTTGACCTTGCCGATACTCCGCAAAACCCCATAGTCAATACGCGTTCCTTCGGGAGCGACCCCGAGGCCGTGGCCGAGCTCGCCAAACATTTTATGTTTGGCCTGCAGGAAGGCGGGTGCCTTAACTCTCTTAAACATTTCCCCGGGCACGGGGCTACCGATACGGATTCCCACCTTTCGCTGCCGACGGTAAGCCGCTCCTTTGAACAAATGGAAAGCGCGGAGCTTGTGCCGTATAAAAAACTGCTCACGCGGGCGGATTCAATAATGGTATCGCATCTTTTAGTTAAAGATTACGACGATAAAAATCCGGCCTCGTTTTCCGCTGGATTAATAACTGATTATCTGCGCGGCGCGCTTCATTACAAAGGCGTTGTGGTTACCGACGCTCTCATGATGGGCGCCGTGAAAGGGCTCAATGCCGTTGATTGTTTTAAAGCCGGCGCGGACATACTGCTTGCGCCCGGCGATCCGCAAAAGCTTCTGAATGATTTGCAGGCCGCCGTTGACGCAGACCCCGAGCTTGTTAAACGCGCGGCCAATGCAATAAGCGCCCAGGAAACTATGATTGCCAAATTAAATACGCTTGCGCCGCGCGTCTGCGGCGGGACAAATACGGCGCAGGCTTTATCGCTTGAAACGGCCCTTGAATGCGTGAGCGCGGTCGGCGCGCCGGTGCGGCTAAATAGAAACGGCGAAGTGAGCTATCTTGAGCCCGATATTTATCCCTCGCGGGATTTTAAGGCATTGGAATTTTTGCAGGAACTCAAAAAGAATAAGATAAAAATAAAGTCTTATCAGGAGGGCGACCGTCCGGATTGCCTTGTAGCCTTAACCACGGCGAGCTGCGGCGCTTTCCGCGGGCATGTTAATTTCAGCGCGAAACAGAAAATATTGCTCAATAAAGCTATATCCGCAAGCAAAAAATCCGTGCTGGTTGGACTGGGCAGTCCGTTTGTAAATATAGGGCTTGAGGGTTTAACGCTGTTTCTGATGGCCGGCACAAAGACCGAAGCCTTTCAGCAAATCTGCGCGCGGATATTGACGGGCAAGGTTGAGCCTAAAGGCAAAATG
>JAIRLH010000052.1 GCA_031259485.1 Elusimicrobiota bacterium | reverse complement strand
CACGCCTATACTTCTGCGCCGGCACAATATAAAAAAAGGGGACGTTTTTATCATAATCTCAAACTCCGGCCGCAATCCCGCGGGCATTGACGCGGCGATACACGCAAAAAAAGCCGGAGCAAAAGTAATAATAATCACCGCGCTTGCCGCGCATAAAGCGACGAAAAGCCGGCATTCCTCAGGCAAAATGCTGCGGGACTTCGGCGATATTGTGATAGACAACTGCGTCTGCAAACAGGAAACCGCGCTTAAGCTGGACGGCAAAGATATTGCCCCCGTCTCCACCATCGCCGGCGCGGCGATAATCAACTATATAATGTATAACGCCGCGCGCTTGCTGGCAGAGGAGGACTTCCCCACGCCGCTGTACCTCAGCAGCAATGACGGCGGGGACGAAAATAATGCAAAACTCGCCGCGCGCTACGGGGGCCGCGTCGTATTTTTAAGCTGAGCAAATGCGACATATGTGATATAATTAAGAATATAAAAAAGGAGTCTTTGTCATGATTATACCCACAATTATTGAGAAGAATATAGGTTATGACATTTTTTCGCGTCTGTTAAGGGACAGGATAATTTTCGTCGGCGGCAGGGAGGGGGAAGTAAACACAGAAGCGGCGAATATGATTATCGCCCAGCTGCTTTATCTGGACGCGGAGGATACTTCGCGCGAGATTAATCTTTACATTAACTCTCCGGGCGGGCTGGTAACGGCCGGCCTCGCGATTTACGACACCATGCGCTATATCAAAGCGCCCATCACAACGATATGCATGGGGCAGGCAATGAGTTTCGGCGCGGTACTGCTGGCCGCGGGCAGCAAGGGCAAACGTTACGCGCTGCCGCACGCGCGCATTATGATACACCAGCCTTTAATCTGGGGCGGCGGCATAAGCGGCCAGGTGACCGACATAGAAATTGAAGTACGCGAGCTGCATGAAAATAAAGAACATCTGCTTGACATCCTCTCCCACCACACGGGCAAGGATAAGGAAAAAATCCGCCGCGACAGCGAGCGCAATTATTATATGTCCGCGCAGGAAGCCAAGACTTACGGCATTATAGACGAGGTGCTTACGCTTAAGAAGTAGCCGCTTTAACCCCGTCCGTGGGCGACCTTTCCATCGGCGCGCGTACGGACGGATAAAATAATGCGGCGGGAACTTAAGCAGCCGGCCGAAAAGGAAAAAATGATTTACGCCCACATAGAAAACCTTATAAATTATGCTCTTGCAAACAAACTTATTGACGGGCGCGACAGTATCTGGGCCCGCAACGCCCTGTTGGAAATTTTGAATCTTCCCGCGCCGTTTGCGGGCAAAACCGCGCGCGGCCGCGCGGCCGCCAAAACGCCGCAATTTCCGTCGGAAATTCTAGCCGATATTTCCTTCTGGGCGGCGGAAAATAATTTATTGTCCGCAGCCACCGCCACTTACAGGGAGATTTTTGAGACTTCGCTGATGGCCGTCTTCACGCGTCGTCCGTCGGAAGTTCAAACGCAGTTTTTCAATATTTACAAAAAATCAGGCCCGCGAAAAGCAACGGACTGGTTTTATAAATACTGCCGGCAGGTCTATTATGTAAAGGCCGACCGCGCGGCAAAAAATATCGTCTGGAAAACGGAAACCGGATTTGGCCCGCTGCAGTTGGCAATCAATCTTGCCGAGCCGGAAAAAGATCCCAAAGAAATCGCATTACAGGGGAAAATGCCGCCGGCCAACGGCTACCCGCGCTGCCTGCTTTGCGCGGAAAACGAGGGCTATGCCGGCCGACTCAGCCACCCGCCGAGCCAAAATTTGCGCCTGCTTCCTTTAAAACTCAACGGCGGGGATTGGTACTTCCAATACTCTCCTTATATCCATTATAACGAGCACAGCATAGTTTTAAGCGCGGAACATAAACCAATGAAAATTTCTGGCGAGACCTTCAAAATCCTGCTTGATTTTGTGCAGATGTTCCCGCATTATTTCATCGGCTCCGATGCGGATTTGCCGCTGGTGGGCGGCCCTGTTTTGAACCACGAGCACTATCAGGCCGGCCGCCATGTCCTGCCGATAGAGAAAGCGGGTTCCGTTAAAAATTTCTTCATAAAAAAATTCCCAAAAATAAGTTTTGATATTATAAGGTGGCCTATGTCCACGCTGCGCCTGCGCGGCGGCAAAAACGGGGTGGCGGAAGCGGCCGTACATGTCTTTGAAACCTGGCGCAAATACGGAGACGCAAAAGCCGGCATTGTGCCGCATTCCGGAGACGGGCGGCACAATGCCGTAACTTTGATAGCGCGTTTTAAAAACGGCAAGTACGAAGTTGATATAATCCTGCGCAATAACCGCGCGACGGCCGTAAGGCCATGCGGAATATTCAACACCAGCCCCTTGCACCATAATATCAAGCGCGAAAATATCGGGCTTTTGGAGGCGGCAGGGCTGGCCGTACTGCCGGGCCGCCTTAAAAACGAAATTACGCAGATTGCCGCGTTGATACAGCGCGGCGAGGTTGATAAGATTAAAGATTTATCCTCGCTCGCGCAGCATTACAAATGGGTAAAAGCTTTCCTGCCCGCTTATGAAAAAGCGGGTTATAAACAAAGTGACGTGCCGGCCATACTTGCCGCCGAAATCGGGCTTGCCTTCAGCGAAATACTTTATGACTGCGGCGTGTTCAAGCACGACGCGGCGGGCAAGCAGGCTTTCCTGCGCTTTATTAATAAGCTATAATATATCCAGAGAGACAATTGCCCCCCGAGAGGCTGAAACCTGCCCTCGGGGCGTTTTAATGTTGCCGTTAAATTCCCCTTTCTTTATAAAGGGGAATTAAATGAAGGGCTGATTTCTCAAAACGGGATAGATAAATTTTATGCAAACCAGAACAGACTTAAGAAACGTAGCAATCATCGCCCACGTTGACCACGGCAAAACCACCGTGGTTGACGCCATGCTAAAGCTGGCGGGCCAGTTTAAAGTTAGGCAGGACGAAGCGCAGGAAACCGTCTTGGACAGCAACCCTATTGAGCGCGAGCGCGGAATAACGATACTAGCAAAATGCACGTCGGTGCAGTATAAGGATTATACGATAAATATCGTTGACACGCCCGGCCACGCGGACTTTGGCAGCGAGGTTGAGCGCGTGCTCAAAATGGTTGACGGCGCTCTGCTGATGGTTGACGCCGTTGAAGGCCCCATGCCGCAGACGCGCTTTGTGCTGCGCAAGGCGCTGGCGCTGGGGTTGCGGCCCATAGTCGTAATCAACAAAATGGACAGGGAAAACGCGCGCCCTTGCGCCGCGGTTGACGAAGTTTTTGAACTTTTTATGGAGCTCGGCGCCGATGACAGACAACTGGATTTCCCCATTCTTTACGCCTCTGGCCGCGAGGGCTGGGCTTGCGACAACATGGAACGCCGCGGCGCTGACATCGCCCCGCTGTTTGAGGCTATAATCAACAATATCCCCGCGCCGCAGGCCGACGAGAACAAACCTCTGCAAATGCAGGTAACAATG
>JAIRLH010000156.1 GCA_031259485.1 Elusimicrobiota bacterium | reverse complement strand
TATGGTAAATTAAAAGATAGGAATTAGAGAAATGGACAATCTTATTTTTAATTCTACTCCTTTTAGGGGGAATACCACGCCATAGCTAAGCGAAGGCGTGGGCAGGGATAAATGGCTGTTGCAGCAGGGACAGAAGTTATTATTAAAAAAGGACTCTTGAAAATGAAAAAATCTTTTACATCAACATTTTTACTTCACACACTTGTATTTTCGTTCTGCCTTATCCTCGCCGGTTGCGCGGGCGCGGGCAAAAAAAATGCCGCGGTTGAGAATCTTGCCCGCGGCGAAATGTACCACAAAACCGGCGACTATAAACGCGCATTGCGCTACTTAGACAAAGCCGCGGCGGCCGGCAGCAGAGAGGCCCTTGCCTCGCGCGGCGCGCTGCTCTATGACATGGGCCGATACGATGACGCACTTTTGGATTTCAACGCCGTCATAGCAGCGGAGCCCAACCGCGCGGAAGCTTATTCCGCCGCGGGCGCGGCCATGGCCGCGCTGGGCCAGTACCTGCCCGCACGCGAGAATCTGCTGCGCTCAATTGAACTGAACCGTTCCAACGCGGCGGCGCATGTGTCGCTGGGCGGCATCTATTTCAACACGCAGAATTACGACGCGGCAGCCGCCGAGTATACAAAAGCATTAAAACTGCGTCCCGCTGGCGAAATTTATTTTATGCGCGGTATCTGTTATTTGCACTACGGCAAGCCTGACGCCGCGCGGGAAGACTTTAAAGCCGCCGGCCTAAGCGAGGAAGATTACCCCGCGCTATAATGTTGACACTTGTTAAACAACATATTACTACACCTTTTCTTGATAATTTGCTAAACTTTTATTATTAAATTATTTTCTTAACTGCAATTAAGAGGGAAAAATGAAATACTGGGTATTCATTAACGAAGAAGTTATGCCAACTCCTTATGACGCGGCGGAGCTCTGCGCTTTGCCGGGTTTTAACGGCCAGACTCTTATCATGCCGGTTGACGCTCCCGAAGGCGCGCAGTGGATAGCCGCGCAAAACTTCAGCGACGTTACGGCCGCCGCGCCAAACGCTGCGCCAGGGCCTGAAAATTATCAGGAAATTACCGACCCGAATACTATTCCCGTTTCGTACGCGCGAGAAGCGGCGGCGCAGCCGGCCGTCCAGAACGCGCCTGCCCCCGCCGCGGCCGGAAACGATTTGGAAAAAAAACTTTTTGAAAAAATGGATTTCCTGCTCAATGAGATCCGCGAACTTAAGCAGGAACTTAATACTATAACATCAGCTCACGACGGCGCGCGCGCACCGTCGCAAACGCCCAAAAAAGTTTTGCCGCAGCAGGAACCGGAGCAAGAGGAAAATCCTCCCGTTCCGGGCGTGATTTACGGCGCCGGAACGCAATACGTGCCCGAGCCTGTTCTGCCGAGCCAGAATTTCAATACGGAGGAAATCAAAGATTTGAGCATGCTGGCCACGGCCAATGATAACTTTTTGCAGAACGCGGTGCAGGCCGATATTTCCCGACGCGAACAGCTTACCTCCGCATCCGCTGCAGAAGATCTGCCAAAACAGGAGAACGACCTGCTGGACCTTGCCACGCTGCACAGAAAAAAGCAGGAAGAGCCGCTTGCGGAACCCACTCCCGCGCAACCCGAGCCGGCAGTTCAGCCGCAAACCCTTAAAGAAATTGAAGAGGTCAAAGAAGAACCTTTGCCGGCAATAACAGAACTGCAGGCCGAGGAGCTGCAGGCCGAACCCTATACCGGCGAAAGCGCAATGTACAAGGAACCCGCGCAAGAGGAGTACAAGCCCGAGCCGCTGCCGGTTGCTCCGGCTGAGGGCTTAGAGCCCTTGCCGGCCGAAGAGCCGCATGAGCCGCTGGGGCCGGCGCGCGCGCAGCAGTCGGATAATTCCGAAGAAGCAACCGCCCGCGTTGCCGATACGCCCAACGAGCAGGAAGAAGCCGTACTGAACGAATTCGCGCAGGATAAAAACCTGAAGCAAAGCGCGGACATAAATTTCCAAATACTTGAGCCTGAACGGGAAGAAAAACAGGCGCAGTCGCTTGAAGAGCTGACGGCTCGTTCCGCCGCGCCGGCAGAGGCCGGACAGAACGCACCCGTGCAAAATGTGCAGGCTGTTGAGGATGATAAATTCCTTAAAACCTTTACCACCGGTATAGAAGAAGTTTTTATGGACCAGCCGACGTCAATAATATCCGACTATGTGCCGCCCGCCGTGGCAGATGCTTCGCGGCGCTTAGCCGACGGCGCGAACCCCGACTCGCAGACACCGCTGATACAGAAGGCCGTCGGCGATATGGACGAGGAACAGTTTTCCCCGCTTGAAGACCTAACGGGCGACAAATCATCGCAGAATAGTTCTACCGCACAGCCTACGGTGCAGTCCGTCCGCAGGATAAAACCGGCCGCTATAAAAACGGTGCCCATTCTTTCCGCCGACGGCAAAGACATACAAAATCTTGACTACGGCGGCGAGCCGCAGGTTGAGGAAATAACAATTGACGCCGAACCTTCTCCCATATTAAAATTCGTCAAAATGTTCTCCGCGCTAATTGTGCTTTTTGTGATAATGCTGCTTTTTGTCGCCATGCTGGGGTGGATTGACATAATCCCGCGAGAGTGGAGCCCGCTGCACAGCGTCTTAGATAAATTTGTGAAGCCGGCCGCGTCAAAGCAGGATACGACGCAGGTCTCTACACCGCTCTCCGCTGTTGCGGGCGCACAGCCTTTGAATGTTGCGGGCGGCGACGCGGCGCAGACGCCGCCGCCCTACGCGCAGGAATGGGAAGCCGCTCTCAGCCAGGTAATCAACAGCGCGCGCAATTACCTGCTGCTTGACGGCATGACGCTGGCGGAGAAGATAGACCTTTTATATCCCTCATTATCAGGCAAGATACTCTGGACGGCAGACCCGGCGATTGACCCGGGCGACTATTCCGTCAAAATAACGCTGCCGCCCAATAATGAGGGATACGGCATGTCCTACCGCTTCAATTATAATATGAATACGCATACGCTTACGCCGACAACGTCAGAAGCCAATAACCTGATGAACCAAAAGATAGACATTCCCGCGAAATAGCGACAAAACCAAAAATCATTATAAACCAAAAACAAGCTTCTGAAAATATCAGAAGCTTGTTTTTTTGCAGTCCTTGCCTTTCGCCGTCATTGCAAGTGGAATTAAGCGAAACCTCCGCTTGCGCAGAATGACAATCTTTTTTTACCGTCTCCCTCGCCTTGCTTAAGCGGAAAAAACTACTCCTCAATATTTGTTATCGCGGCTTTCAGCGCGTCGCGCCAGTAGGGGATTTTTATGCCGAAGTCCTTCTTAATCTTGGCTTTGCTCAGCACGGAATAATGCGGCCGCTTCGCCGAGGAGGGATAATCCTGGCTCTCTATGGGAAGCACTTCGCACGCAATATTTTTTAACGCCGCAATCTCTCGCGCGAAACCGTACCAGCTGCACACGCCCTCGTTGGAGTAATTGTAAATTTTCTTTACGCCGTTTTTAAGCACGGGGATAAGGCCTTCAATAATCTTAGCCAAATCGCCCGCGTAAGTGGGCGAGCCGATTTGGTCGTATATCACCTTAATTTCGTCCTGTTTGCGCGCAAGCGAAATTATCGTTTTGACGAAATTCTTGCCGTACTCGCTGTACAGCCACGACGAGCGCAGCACCACGCAGTTATCCGCGTTTTTAAGCACGAAGAGCTCCCCCTCCAGCTTGGTCTGCCCGTAGACGGATATGGGGTTGGGTTTATCATTCTCCGTGTAAGGCTTGAAATTATTGCCGTCAAAAATATAATCGGTTGAAAGCTGTATCACCGAGGCTTTGTGCTTGTTTGCCGCGATGGCTATATTTCGCGCGCCCAGCGCGTTGACGGCGTAGGCTTGGTCTATTTTGGTTTCGGCCGCGTCAACGTCGGTATAACCCGCGCAGTTGACCACGCATGTAATGCCGTTTTCGCGCATAACTTTTTCAACGGCGTCGTAATTGCTGATGTCCAGATTTTCCACATCGGTAAAAACCGCCGCGGCCGCCGGCAGCAGCCCCTTTAAAGTGCGGCCAAGCTGGCCGTTTGCGCCCGTAATTAAAATCATATTTATTCCCCTCCGATTATTTGTCTTCATAAAATTTATATAATATTAGGAGAATATTGGCAAGCAAAAGGGGGACTCCGAAATAAAAATCACAAAAATTCATTAAAACAGTTTTAATTCCCCGCGTTTACGCGGCGTTAAATTAAGGGAAGAGGGGCGCAGATCCCCCGCTGGTCCGCAACCGTAATAGCCGGAATGCTTAATTTAATTTGTTTTCTTACGAGACTAAGGAGTAAGTATGAAAAAAGTAGTATTATCCGCAGTATTCTGCACGCTTTTCCTGCACGCTTTCCCGTCGGAAATCCAAATTTTGCTCTCAGGGCGCCCTGCCGCAGAAAACGCCCCCGCAACCATCACAGAGGTCCAAACCGTAAAACCAGCGGACAGTTATGATTCCGTAGGCGATTTATTGGAAACAGCGGCGCAGATATTCGTAAAAGACAACGGTTTCGGGACGGCCCAAACCGTCTTTATTAAAGGCCAGAACAAAGGCGTTTTGATAATTGTCGACGGCGTGCGCCTTCCGCAGGACAGCACGGGCATGACCGATATTTCCAATATCCCCGTTGAGACTATAGAGTCAATAAAAATTCTGGAAGGCCCGCAGGTTGAATACGGCCCTTCGGCCTCCAACGGCGTCGTAATTATAAAGACTAAAACCGCGCAGGAAGGCGTAACCAAAGGAACGGCCGGGATTTCTTACGGCTCGTTCAACACGGCAAACGCGGCTTTTGAAATTACCGGCAATATCGCAAAAACGCCGCTCAGCTACGCTTTTAACGCCGCGCAGTTATCATCGGGCGGGTTTAGGGAAAATTCCGCCTTTGACAGAAACAATTACTCCGGCTCGCTAGCTTATAATTTTAATAAAGAGAGCAGGCTGATTTTGTCTTCTTCCTACAACCAAAACCATTTGCGTCTGTCCGGCGGAACAAATATTGCGCCGGACGAATGGAACGGGCATAAAGAGCGCGCGGCTTCAACGCCCAATGACTGGATGAAGCAGGATTTGGTTAACTCCGGCCTGGCCTTTGAAAATCCGGATTTTTTTGCAAACGCCGGCTATTCGCAAAACCGCTTCAGGGTCTATAATGAAAACGCGGCATGGCCGCCTTCCACATACGACGATTATTCGGTACATAACGTAAGCGGCGGCGTTTCCTACCGCGGGGTGGAAAATTTTGTAATCGGCGCAGACTATCTGTTCACGCAGCTTTCGGGCGAGATAAACTGGGCCAACGGCGATACAAAAAAGGCCGAAAGCAATTACGGCGCGTTTGCAAAATATTCGCTCAATCTGGGAAAACTGTTATTGCGCCCCGCCGTACGCGCGGAATACAATTCCATGTATGACGAAACATTTACCGGAACATTGCTCGCGCAGTTTAATCTGACGAAAAAAGACGCGGTTTTTGCCGAAATCGGCCAGGGCTCCAGGACCCCTACAATCGGCGAGCGCGGATATTTTTCCTGGGGATCTCTTGTGACGGCAAATCCGGATTTAAAACGCGAGAAAACAAAAATCATAGAATACGGCCTCAAAGCAAATCTGCTGAAAACAGATTGGAAAATCTCCGGCTATTATGTAAAATACGACGATATGATAGATTTTAACGACACCTGGACGGAGTATGTAAACATAAAAAAAGCCGCGACAAAAGGACTCAAAATTTCCGCCGCGACTTCCGCGGGAATTTTTGACAATTATATGGGCGTTGATTTTTCAAAAAATCTTGACGGCGGCGGAAAGAAAATCTACGGAAGGCCGGAAATACTGGCGTCGGCAAACACGGGCGTAAAAATAGGCCGCGCGCGCATTTTCCACACGGCCGATATTGCAAAAATGACGCCGCCGGCAGGAAAAAGTTCATGGCGCTGGGTAAATCTCGGCATAGGCGCGGAATATAAATTCGGCGGCGCGCTTTCCCTGACGGCGAGCCTGGATAATTATTTAAATAAATATTATACGAAAAACTGGAGTTCTCAAGGCGCATACCCCGAACCCGGCAGGACTTTCAAACTCGGCATGAAATATAACTTTTGGAATTAAAGGGATATTAAACGCAAAAACCCCGCGGTAAAATTTAACCGCGGGGTTTTTAAACTCTTCCTCCTCTCCCCTGCGTACAAGAGGGAGAGGAAAGGCGCTTACGATTGCCTTACGCCGGTTTCTTAATCCTTCGCACTATCGTTTTTTTCTGGAAGCATTCAATAGTATCGCCGGCTTTGGTCTGGCGGAAGCCTTCCACCAGCACGCCGCATTCATAGCCCTTTTCCACTTCTTTTACGTCGTCCTTGAAGCGTTTAAGACCTGATATGCGGCCTTTGTATATCTGCTCTGCCCCGCGCAGGATTTTAACATCGTATCCGCGCACCAGTTTGCCTTCGTCCACGTAAGAACCCGCGATAAAGCCGGAGCTCAGGTCAAATATCTGACGCACGGCGGCGCGGCCGACGACCTCCTCCACCACGTCGGGCTCAAGCAGGCCTTCCATGGCGGCATGCAAGTCTTCAAGCAGTTCAAAGATGATATTATACCTGCGGATTTCTATGCCCTCGCGCTCGGCCGAGGCAGCCACGCTGTCGTCCGTATCCACGTGAAACGCGAGAATAACCGCATCGCTGGCCTTGGCAAGAAGCAGATCGGATTCATTCACGTCCCCCGCGCCGGAGTGGATTATTTTGACTTCAACTTCCTCCGCCGGTATGCGCAAAATCGCGTCCTTTATCGCCTCTATGGAGCCGTGCATGTCAGCCTTTAATATAATCGGCAGTTCTTTGATTTTGCGGCCGTCAACTTCGCTGCGCAGCGTGGAAAGAGAAAGGTGTTTCTGGTGCGCCATCTTTTCCTCTTTATGCGCGAGTTTGCGCTTTTGGGCTATGTATTTTGCTTCCTTTTCGCTCTCCGTGATAAAAAGCGTGTCGCCCACGACGGGCGGCTCCCCGCTTACGCCGAGGATTTCGGCAGGCATGCCCGGACCGGCGGAAACAAGGCGTTTGCCATGCTCGTCAATCAACGCGCGGATTTTGCCGAAGGTATTGCCCACTATAAACGGGTCCCCCACGCGCATGGTGCCTTTCTGCACCAGCACCGTGGCCACAACGCCGCGCTTATTGTCGCGCCGGCTTTCAAGAATTACGCCTATTCCCGGCCTGTCAGGGTTTGCTTTTAGTTCCATCATTTCAGCCTGCAGCGAAATCATTTCCAGCAGTTTATCAATATTTATGCGTTTTTTGGCTGAGATATCCACAAAGATAGTATTGCCCTGCCATTCCTCGGGCGTGAGGTTTCGGTTCGCAAGTTCAAGCCGTATTTTTTCCGGATTGGCGCCGGGCAGGTCAATTTTGTTAACGGCAACGATTATCGGCGCTTTGGCGGACTGCGCGTGATTTATGGCTTCAATAGTCTGCGGCATTATGCCGTCAGTGGCGGAGACCACAAGCACCACAATATCCGTTGCCTGCGCGCCGCGCGCGCGCATGGCGGTAAAAGCCTCGTGGCCCGGCGTGTCCAGAAAAGAAATCTGGCCGCGCGGCGTTTTTACAGTATACGCGCCGATGTGCTGCGTTATCGCGCCGAATTCCCCCGCAACCACGTTTGACTGGCGTATGGCGTCAAGCAGACTCGTCTTGCCGTGGTCAACGTGGCCCATTATTGTGACTACGGGCGGGCGCGGTCTCAAGTCCTCGGGTTTATCGGCTGATTCTGCGGCCTCGGTTATTTTATCTTTGGCGAATTCCTTGGTAATTTCCGCCTTGAAGCCGAAATCGTTTAAAACGAGCTCAACCATATCGCCTTCCAGCCTTTGGTTGATGGTGGCGAATATGCCCATGCCCATCAGCTTTTTAATGAAATCATTTATTTTGATATTCATCTTTTCGGCCAGTTCTTTTATTGTTGGCGAGCCCAGAATTTTTATCGTCTTGAACGCGGGCGCAACCGGCGCGGCGGACGCAGACGCCGCCGTAGCGGGAACCGCCGGCTTTGCCGGCTCAACCGGTTTGGGCCGGACTTGCGGCGCAGGCTGCGGCGCGGGAACCTTTACGGGCGCAACCGTCGGTTTAGGCTGTTCAACCGGCTCAGGACGGGCGGCCGGATCTATTGGCGCAACCGGCTTAGGCTGTACAACAGGAGCAGCGGGAATTTGCGGCTTTACCGCCGGCCCAATCTTTTTTGCCGCGGGTTTTTTGGCGGCCGGTTTCGCGGCGTTTTCAGTCTTTTTAGCCGCGGGTTTGGCCGGCGCGGCAGACGCGGATTTTTTTGGCGCGGCGGGTTTTTTTGCCGCAGGCTTGGCCGGACTTCCGGCCTTTTTTGGCGCGGCCGTTTTTTTTGCGGGCGCAGGTTTTTTGGCCGCGGGTTTGGTTATTTTCTTTTCGGAGGCATCCGCCTTCTTAGCCGTTGTTTTCTTGGTTTGCGTCATTTTTTGCCTCCTGTTGCTGCGCCAGATATTTCTTGGCGCCTTCTATAATTTTTTCGGCTGTTTTCTCGCCGACGCCCTGCAATGTCAGCAGGTGCTCCGCAGTCAGCGAAGCCAGTTTTTCAACCGAGCTGAACCCGGCCTTTGCCAGCGTCTCGGCCAGTTTGGGGCCTATGCCGTCAACATCGGCCAGCGCGCTCTTGATAATCTGGCTGGCTTCGGCGCCCTCTTGGTTCTTTTGGGATTCGCTCTTGACTTCCAGCTCCCAGCCGGAAACTTTGGAGGCCAGCTTGATATTCTGCCAGTCTTTACCGATGGCGATGGCAAGCTGGTCGTCGGGCACGATGACGAGCGCTTTCTTCTCCTGCGCGTTTACGACGCGTACGGAAAGCACTTTCGCGGGCGAGAGGGAGTTGACTATGGTGCTAATCGCGTCGTCGGAATAATTGATCAAGTCAATCTTTTCCCCGCTGAGCTCGTTGGTAACGGCGCGTATCCTTATGCCGCGCATTCCGACGCAGGTACCGATGGGGTCAATTTTACTGTCATTGCTTTTTACGACGACTTTGGCGCGGAAGCCCGGATCCCTGTAAATGGCTTTGATTTCTATAATATCGTCCTCAAGCTCCGGGATTTCAACTTTCATTAATTCTTTGAGTAAATCCGGGCTGGTGCGCGATAAAATGATGTACGGCCCACGCTGGCCTTTATCCATTTTAAACGCCGCCGATTTATAGCGGTTCAGGACGGGATCGTCCTTAATTTCGGCAAGCTCCGTCTGCGAGAGGACTTTTGCTATTATCGCCTTCACGCGGCCGCCGTGGGTAAAGCGTTCTTTGCGGATTTGCTCGCTGTAAGGCAGCAGGGATTCTGTCTTGCCAAGGTCAACTATAATATCCCTGTCGGAAAACCTGCGCACGAGGCCCGTGACGACTTCCCCCTCGCGCGGTTTGAATTCTTTGTAAAGATTATCGCGCTCTATACACCGCACTTTTTGTATAAGCACCTGCTTCGCTATCTGCGCAGCGATGCGCGAAAAGTCTTCCACCTCCAGCGTGTTTACCACTTCGCCGCCGATTTTGGCCGCTGGATTTATTTTCTTCGCGTCTTCAAGCGAAATTTCCATCTCAGGGTTGCTGACGGCTTCCACCACCACCAGAGTCTGGAAGGCTTGTATGCTGCCGGAGTCCGTGTCAATCCTGGCAGAAAGCACGGCCGTCTTGCCCAAATGTTTGCGCAGCGCGGAAATAAGGGCGTCTTCTATGGTTTTTAAAGTGTCCTCGCGTTTAATATTTTTTTCTCTCTCAAGGCCTTCAAGGGCCAGAAGCAATTCTTTGCTGTCCATGTTTTTTATTCTCCTGTATTGACTGGTTAAATTTTAAAACTCCACCACCGGATCAAGGTTGGCTTTTTTTACGTCCTCGTATTTAAATGTGAATTTAGTCGTACCGTCCTCCAGCGTGAATTTTGCTTCGTCCGCGGAGGTTATCACTCCGGTAAACACGCCCCTGTTTTCAATCGGCTCTTTTGTGAATATTTTCGCGCGTTCGCCGACGAATTTTTGAAAGTGCGCAGGTTTTTTGAGCACGCGCCTCAGTCCGGGCGAGGAGACTTCCAATATATAAGCGCCGTCAATCAGATTTTCCATCTCCAGCACGGCGTCTATTTTGTTGGTAAGCGTTTCGCAGTCCGCCAGCGTGAGTCCGCCCGCTTTATCCGCAAAAAACTGCAGCAGTTTCTTGCTGCCCTGGTTCTGAATAATCAAATCCACCAGCTCATAACCCTGCGCCTCCAGCGCTTTGGCGATGGTTTCTTCAATAGCGTTTTTGTTTGTCATAATTTGTCCTTTCCCCTTACTCCGCCGTCCCCGCTTGACGAAGAAGGGCAGGGTAAGGGATATAAATCTTTTTAAAGCAAAAGCGGCTTGTTGCCAAGCCGCTTCTTTTATAAGATGCGTTTACTATAATTTATTATAGCACAAAAAGCTCCGCAGGTCAAGCCGCGCCGCGCAGCTTTTGCCACGCGGCATAGCAGAGCGCGCCCCATAACGCGGCAAGCAATCCCGCGGAAAGGAAATTTACCGCCGCGGACAGAACATCGCCCGGGCCAAAGGCTAAAACTACAAAAAG
>JAIRLH010000143.1 GCA_031259485.1 Elusimicrobiota bacterium | reverse complement strand
CCATCGCAGCAGGTTTTTATTAAACCAAAAGATTCCACCCCATTGCACCACCAGCCGCCATCAACCCAACACTCATGCTGCGTTGCAGGATCGCACGCAATTGCCTCCATTTCGCATGTTTTTTCAGGCTCCTCTATGTACTCTGTAGCCGCAAAACTCATCTGAGAAAAACCCAAAACGCATACGAATAACAATATCAGTTTTTTCATAAGTATCTCCTTTTAAAACAAAAGTTAATTATATTATACATAAAATATGCGGGGTTTCAAGTTGCTGCGGTTTTAAAATATCAGATGAAGCGATGGAAAATCACGGCTTGATTTAAATATCATAGGTCTCTTTTATCATTTCCTCGCTCAGCCGCGCGGCTGGCGTATCATACAGCAGTCGGCCTGCGCCAAGAAGGCATATGCGCGTTGCGTATTTTTTTGCAAGCTCCAAATCATGCGTGGCGCAGATTAAGGCGCGGCCTTCCCTTGATATACGGCTGAAGAGCTTAAAAATAATATCTTTCTGCTTAAGGTCAAGGTGGGAAGTCGGCTCATCGGGCAGTATGACTGCCGGCGCGCCGGCCAAAGCCTGCGCGATAAAAACCCTTTGCAGTTCGCCGTCGGAGAGTGTTAAAACTCCGCGTGCGGCCAATGCTGCGGTGCCTGTGCTTTCCAACGCGGCCTGCGCGGCGGCGGTATTCTGCGCGCTGTAATCCCGCCACCATTGCATATAAGGATTTGCGCCCATGAGCGCGATGTCGCGCGCGGTATAATTGAAAACGTTTTCAGGCCGCGCAGACATGAGGCGCAAAATTTTGCTGCGTTCGCGCGCGCAGAGCGGCGCAATATCCGCGCCTTCGTAAAACACCGCGCCGCTCGTGGGCTTAAGCAGGCCGCATAACACGCGCAACAGCAGTGTTTTGCCGCTGCCGTTGGGGCCGGCCAGGCATATAAATTCCCCGGCGCATACGCGCAGACTGATATTATCAAGCAATGTTTTGCCGTCTATGGCAAGTGAAATATTTTTTGCCTCAAGCATTAAAAATATTCCCCCTTACCGCGCAATAGAACCCAGATGAAAAACGGCGCTCCGCTTAAAGCGCATAAAAGCCCCACGGGCATTTGCCGCGGGTAAAACAGCAGGCGGTTTAGCACTTCCATATCCACCAAAAAAGCCGCGCCCAGCGCAAAAGACGCAAATAATAAACCTTTGACTTTAGGGCCGGTCAGCAAACGCGCGATATGCGGCACTATGAAGCCCACAAAGCCTATCGCCCCGCAAATGCCCACAGCCCCGCCTACCAACAGCGCGACGGCCAGTAAAACGCCGTAGCGCAGTTTTTTTATGTCTGCGCCCAAAGTTTGCGCCTGAAATTCGCCAAGCGACAGGATGTCGCACGCGCGCGCAAGCGGCAAAGCCAGCGCAAAGCCGGCCGCAATAAGCGCGCCGGAGGCGGCAAGCACAAAAGGCGGACGCTCGCTTATTGTGCCCAGCATAAAGCTCAGCGCGGAAAAGTAGGCCTGCCTGTACAAAAACATCGCAAGCATGACGAGCGAACTTAAAAATATATTCACCGCTATGCCGGCCAGTATAACTTTTACGGCGGAGCCGCGGCCCCTGCCGTAAGCCAGCATGCATACAAGAAGCGAAGCGAAAAACGCGCCGCCGACTATAAAAAGATAGTATCCCGCGCCGAAATACGCGAGCCCCAGCATACCGGCGGTTACAATGCCCAAAGTGCTGCCCGAGGAGGTGCCCAGAATATAAGGGTCGGCCAGCGGGTTTTTGAGAAGATTTTGCAACAGCACGCCTGCTGCCGCAAGCGCGCCGCCGCTCAAAGCCGCGCCCAGCGTTTTTAAAGCGCGCATTTTGATTATGGTTCCCTCCGCCCCGCCGAAACCGAATACGCTTAGCAGTACGCCGGCCGCCAGCATTGCAATCGTTATTCCGTAAAATTTGTAAATCTTCATATTTATATAGTAGCAAAAAGGTATCAAGTAAGAGTTAGTCTTATAAATTCTCTCCTCAGGTAGGAGAATGAAAAGGCGAGCAACAGAAAGCCCCCGATAAAGTCGGGGGCTTTCTGTGTTAATGATGACTCTTAAAACGCTTGGCTCAGCGCGCCGCCGTTCGGAAGAAATTACCGCGGCCGGTTTTGGCTGTAAAAGTAGGTTTGCCTATCATTTTATCGGCGATAAGCACAATATCTTTACGGCCGGCGGTATAAAACTCCTCATCCGTTCCAAATATATCTCCGGCTTTCAGTACGCCCAGATTGCCATGCGCGTTTATCTGGACTTCCAGCTTGATATTGCCGGCAAAGGAATCTATCAGCAAATCATTTTTATCTATGAGGAAAGCCATAGGGAAACTGGGGTTCACCACGCGCTTGATGGCTACTGGTACATCCGCTTCATTCTTGGCTATGATGGAGCAAGATACATTGGCCGCCGTAGCCTGCTTTAAAAGCCTGTCCGCTACTTCCACGCGGCCGGAAATTATAAAAGGCTCCTCCTTTTTGGAGGTTTTCACTATGTATCCGCCAGCGGCCAGCGCGGCGGCTATGATAAAAATCGCGAAGTATTTCATAAATTATACGGTAAGACAAAAACTACTTTTTATATTCCGTGAAACCCCAGACTACGGACTGGTTTATCCACCCTTTTGTGCCGGCGTCGTCGGTTACCTGCAGCCATGCGCCCTGTTTCTTGAGGAATTTAAAGGAATAGCCTTTCTCCACGGTCCATGCCACGGGCGCGCTTACGCTTGGCTCCGTGCGCACATTGGCGTCTGACTTTGTCGACATGCCCGGCGCTTCAGAAAGTATGTCTTTATGCGCCCAGCCTTTGAATCCTTCAAAATCGCGCACTTCAACCCAATTTTTGTCTTTACTGACGCTTAACATCTCAACAGGGGTATATTTCCAGACTTTAAATTTAACGGCGCATTTGGTGCTTGCGCAACTCCTGATATTTCCTTCCTTGGCGCCTATAGATGCGTATTTCGCCGCAGCGAAAGCATTGCCCGATATGAGCAGTGCAGCTAAAACGGCGGCCGCTTTGGTTATGTTCTTCATTTTAATATCCTCATTCAATTAAAAAGTTAAAGATATTGCCAATAAAAAAAGTATAGCATATTTTGGAGTTTCGTCAAGCGGGTTTTGCGGACTGCGCATAGGCTTCCATGAACAGATACAGCGACAAGCGGTTAATAAAAGCCAACGTTTCAACGGGCGCCGCGGCGGCGACGCACGCCGTTTCCGCCAGTCTTGCGCAGGCGCGCGCGCGGTGCAGGGCAATGTCTGCGTGCGACAGGCCCGGCAGCACAAATTTCTTAAGCGGCGGCGTTGAGGTTTTCAGCGCATTTATGCTCTCTTCCAGCGCGGCGGTGTGAGCGGAGTCCAAAATTTTGCCGGAGCCGCTTATTATGCCCATAGTTTCTATAAGAACATTTTGCAGGTTTTCAAGCCGCGGAGCAAGCGCGGGGCAGGCCAGCTTAGCCGCGCCCAGCTCCGTATTAAGGCAGTCCAGATGCGCAAGCGCTATTATGCGCGGGTCCGATTTGCTGATATTTTGCCGCGCGAGGGAATCCGTAAGCCCCGCGTCGCCTTTCCTTATCTCCATATAATGATATAATAGTTAAAAATAAGCGAGGTGTCAAAAATGAAAGAGCAAATAGCCGCCCTTTTGCAAAAAGTGCGCCCAATGCTGCAGGCTGACGGCGGGGATGTTGAATTCGTGGATTTTGACGAAAGCACGGGCACGGTAAAAGTTAAACTGCAAGGCGCATGCGGCAGCTGCCCCATGGCGACTATGACCCTTAAGCACGGCATAGAAAAATATCTCAAAGAAGCCTGCCCGGCCGTAAAAGCCGTGGAAAGGGTCTAATGCCAGTTATAGATTTGCACGCGCACACAAAATATTCCGACGGCACCACCGCGCCTGCGGAAGTCGTGTCTGCCTATATACGGGCCGGCGTGCAGATGATGGCCATTACCGACCACGATACCACGGCCGCCGTTGAAGAAGCCCGTAAAAAAGCCTCGGCGGCGGGCCTGCTTTTTGTTGACGGCATAGAAATCAGCACGCGCGAGCACGATTATCTGCATATTCTGGGCTACAGGATAGACATAAAAAACAAGACGCTTAATAAGTTTCTGGAAGACAACCGCGCCGCCCGCTTTGAGCGCGTGCGCGGTATTATCAAAAAATTGCAAGCCGCCGGCGTGAATATATCGGAGGAGGAAGTTTTTGCCCTCGTTAAAACCACGCCGTCGCGCGCGCACGTGGCTGACGCGCTCAAAAAGAAGGGGATAGTATCCTCCCGCCATGAAGGCTTCTGCAAATATCTCACCGAAGGCAGAGCGGGCTATGTGCCCTCCCCGGGCCCCGTCGCGGCGGAGGTTATAAGTCAAATCAAACAGGCTGGCGGCTATGCCTTCATAGCGCACCCGGGCGTAATACAAGAAGCGTGGGACTTCCCGCGCTGGACCACCAACGGCCTTGACGGGCTGGAGCTTTATTATCCCTCCCACTCTTTTGAAATGCGTCAGGAACTGTCCGCCATCGCCAAGAAATACGGGCTGCTGGTTTCCGCCGGCAGCGATCATCACGGCGAAAAGAGCGGCCGCCGCAATACACCCGGCATGCAAGCGCCTCAGGAAGTTTTTGACAAACTAAAAGAGGTTTTATGCAAATCATAGCGCACCGCGGCGCGGCTGCCTATAAACCCGAAAACTCCCTTGAATCTTTCCGTGAGGCTATACGCCTCGGCGGTAATTTTTTTGAGACGGACGTACATTTGACGCATGACGGCGCGCTTGTGTTGTGGCATGATTATGAGTTTGAGGGCCGCGCCATAAAAACGGGCCTTCTGCGGGATTTCCCGCTGGCTACTCTTAAAGAACTGTCGGATATTTTGCCGCCGGCCGCAAACCTGAATATAGAAATAAAAAACGACGGCAATATTTATGAAGGCATAGAGCGCGCGGTGCTGAATTTACTACAAACCTACCCGCCGCAGCTTAAGGAAAGAATATTGATATCCTCGTTTGACTATCCGACATTGCAGCGCGTGCGCGACTTGGACGCGGATATTAAAATAGGCGTGCTTACGCGTAATTTTGACGTCAGTACCGCGCTGGCGCTGCGGGCGTACAGCGTGAATATCAGCGTTAAGCGCGTCAATGCCGAGATTGTTGAATCCTGCCGCAAAAATAATCTGAAAGTATTTGTTTACACGGTCAATACCGCCGCCGAAGCCGCCGCCATGTCAGCCTTGGGCGCGGACGCCATATTTTCCGATTATCCTGATTTATTATCGCTAAAACATTAGCCGCGCTCAATCCCTTTAAATAAAGGGAAAGAAAAGAGATGCGGAATTAAAAGATTTTATACCGCGCCGTTGCGGTTAATTCTCCTTTTGACTAAAAGGGAGGGCAGGCTACAGGGCAATTCCCTGTAGCCTGACGGGGTATTTAAAAGTGATATAATATAAATATAAAGCCGAACGGCGTAAAGGGGGTTGATCTATGTGGGAATATACCGAT
>JAIRLH010000038.1 GCA_031259485.1 Elusimicrobiota bacterium | reverse complement strand
AAAAGAAACCGAAATGCCGGAACCCGAAGTCGGCGACGACGCGGATCTGGCTTCCCAAAGTCTTGATAAGGAAGTCTTGTTTGAGCTTAACGGCAATTCGCAGGCTTTGCTTGACCAGATTGAAGCAGCCCTGCGCCGGATAACGAAAGGCATATACGGCCGTTGCGAGTACTGCCGCTGCTTCATACCAAAGAAAAGAATCCGGGCCCTGCCTTTCGCGAGGTACTGCGTTAACTGCCAGTCCTCCAACGAGGGCGCGAAGTAAGGCCGCCGCGCCGCTACTTCACAACCGAGTTCAGCAGCTGCAGCAAAACTTTATCCTGCGGCTTTTTGGAAGAGAAAGGTATTAATTTAGTGCCGCCTGCGCCGCTGACTGTCACATAATTATTCTTCATGTAGAAAACCGAGCGCGGGGCTTCTTTAAAAATACTGCGGCCGAACATCCCCCTCGGCGCGGGCAGACCGGCAAGGCCCAGCACTGTCGGCGCGATATCCTGCTGCGATTTGAAAAGGTCGCGGCTCACGGTTTCCGCCGGCGCGGCCGCGCTTACCAGTATAAACGGGACTTCGTCAAAAACCGGCCGGTAATTTTTGAACAGGCCGCCGGTATCCACGTTTGCAAAAAACGGATGGTCCGCCGTTATTATGAGCAGAGTGCGCTCGTCCAGCAGGCCTTCGTCGCTCAAAGTATCCAGAAACAACCCCAAATCATAATTAAAATTTGCAAAAGCGCGGGCCATGTTCGTCCTTTCGTAAATTTTCGCGGTTTTTCCGTCGGCGTCCCCGCCTTCAACGGGCGGGTAAAACTGGCCCAGATAATCGCCCCGGCCGGACGGCACATGCGTGTCAACCGTCAGTATATTCATAAAAAGCTTTTCGTCTTTATGGCGTTTTAAATAGTCGGCGGCATATTCAAAAAGCTTCCTGTCGGTAAGGCCCCACCAGGCCACGTGGCTGGAATAGCGCGGGTCACGCTCAAAAAATTTTGCGCCGTAAATTTCGTCAAAACCAGCGGACTTAAAAATGAGATGTTCGTCCATATATTCCTCGTCCGCGCCGCGCAGGAAAACGGTGCGCCATCCGTTGCCGCGCAGGATTTTAACGAAGGAAAGCGGAAATCCGTTCTTATACATAAGTTCCGCGTTAGGGTGCCCCGAGAAAATAACGCTGAGCCCGTACAGCGTTGAAAGCGCGCTGGGCTTGAGCGACGCAAAAGGCCGCGTGCGCACCAACCCGTCCAGAACGCCGCTCGCGGCCGCCGGTATGGCGGGGTTAAAGGATTTTATAAATTTGTCGGAAAGCGCTTCCGTGGTAAGCAGTATAATCCTGTCGTAATTTACTTTATTCTTGAAGCCGTCGGGTTCAAACAGGCCGTATTCGTCGGCCGCAGCCTGCAAATCCTGCGGCAGCGTTTCATACTCCCGATACGGATATTTTTTTGACGTCAGGTCAAGCGCGATTTGCGCCGCGGTCGTGGGCAGGAGCTGCGCCGCATAAAAACTTTTTACGCCGGCGCGCAAAGTCATGGGCGATATTACGCCCAAAATAAGCATGAACACCGCGGCCGCGGCTATTATTTTTGCGCTGGCGTGGCGGCTCTGGCGGTGCAGCCAGAACTTCCTTACCGCAAAATAAGGCAATGCGTACAAAGCCGCCAGCAAAAGCAGCATGCGTATGTCAAGCAAAAATTTATACTGGCCTCCGGCAAGCGTAGGCAGATATTTTGCGCCGAAGCGCTCTTTAAAATAAACGAGCAGCGCGATATCGGCCGTTATCGTGATATAATAAAAGAAAAATGTCAGCGCAAAGGCCCAGCGTTTTTTGAGCCCCAAAACATGCGCCAGGCAGAATACAATTGAGACTATGCAAAACTCAAAAGCAAATTTATTAAGCGCGCCGAGGGTAAGGGTAAACCAGTCCGCCGCGCCGAGCCGCGCCAGACCGATAAAATAAAAAACCATTCCCGGCGCGCCCAGCAGGGCAAAGAGGCGGAAATTCTGCTTCAAAAGCAATAAATATTTTTTTGCGAAATTGAGCATTTTACGATGCTTACTCCCCTTAAAAATGATAAAATAATTATACATTTTATTTACGCGCGGCGCGCCGCCCGCGCACGCGACAGAGGTAATAATTTATGGATAATCTGGAAATTAAACGTCATTCTCTATCCCACATTATGGCTCAGGCCGTGCAGGAGCTTTGGCCCGGCACAAAGCTCGGCATAGGCCCCGCTGTAGACAACGGGTTTTATTATGACTTCCTGAGCCCCCGTAAATTCACGCCCGATGATTTAAAAATTATTGAAGACAGAATGAAAGAAATCATCAAAGCAAAACAGCCCTTCACGCGCAAAACGCTTAAAAAAGAGGAGGCCGCAAAATTTTTTGCCGCCAAAGGCGAGGATTTCAAAGTTGAGCTTATTGACGATCTCCCGGGCGATGAAGTTTCTTTATATTCTAACGGCGGTTTCACCGACCTCTGCCGCGGCCCGCATATAGAGCACGCGGGGCTTATAAATAATTTCAAACTCACGCATATCGCGGGCGCATATTGGCGCGGCGACGAAAAGCGCCCCCAGCTGCAGCGCATTTACGGACTGGCTTTTAATAACAAAGACGAACTTAACGCCTATATCAAACAGCAGGAAGAAGCCCAAAAGCGCGACCATCGCAAACTCGGCGCGGAGTTGGGCCTTTTCAGCATTAACGACGACATCGGCCCCGGCCTCAGCCTTTGGCACCCCAAAGGCGCCGTACTGCGCAAAACCGTCGAGGACTGGATCAAGGACGAAAACATTAAACGCGGCTACGACATGGTTTACAGCCCGCACATTGCGCGGCTGCATTTGTGGCAGCGCAGCGGCCACGCGGGGTTTTATAAAGAAAATATGTTCCAGCCGATAGAAGTTGAGGATCAGGAATACCAGCTCAAACCCATGAACTGCCCATTCCACATTGCCATTTACGAATCCCAGCTGCGCAGCTACCGCGATTTGCCGCTGCGTCTTGCCGAGCTAGGCACGGTTTACCGCTACGAGCGCAGCGGCGTGCTGCACGGCCTGCTGCGCGTGCGCGGCTTTACGCAGGACGACGCGCATATATTCTGCACGCCGGAGCAGATTAACGGCGAAGTGCAGGCCTGTTTTGATTTTGCATTGCATGTTTTCAAAACTTTCGGGTTTGAAAAGTTTAAAGTGGAGCTTTCCACATGGGACGAAGACAAACCGCAAAACTACACCGGCTCCGCGCGGGACTGGCGCGACGCGCAGGCCAACCTTGAAAGCGTGCTGAAAAAAAACAATATCCCATACACAACCCATGTCGGGGAGGCCGCTTTCTACGGCCCTAAAATTGACATTAAGCTCATTGACGCGATCGGCCGCCCGTGGCAGCTGACGACGATACAATTTGACTTTAACCTGCCCCAGCGTTTTGATTTGACTTATGTCGCCGCGCAGGGTCGCAAACGTCCGCTTATGGTGCACAGGGCGCTGCTCGGCTCAATAGAGCGGTTTTTGGGCATTCTGATAGAGCATTACGCGGGCTGGTTTCCACTCTGGCTTGCGCCGGTGCAGGTTAAAGTTCTGACTCTTACCGACGCGCAGCTGCCTTTTGCCAAAAAAGTCGTTGACGCGCTTAAGGCGGCCGGCCTGCGCGCGCAGCTTGACGGCGACGGCGAAAAGCTGGGCGCCAAAATCCGCGCCGCGCACATGGAGCGCGTGCCTTACGCCGCGATAATCGGCCCAAAAGAGGCCCAGAGCCAGACCGCTACGCTGCGTCTGAGGAACGGCAAAAACATAGAGGGCGTAAGTCCGGCCGATTTAACGGCCAAACTTAAACAGGAAGCGGATACAAAAAGCCCGGTTAATTTATTTAATTGACATTATGGCCGTCGCCGCGAATATTCCCCTTTATTTATAAAAATGCGGACGCGGAGCGGATGGGTATTTGTCCTTATCCGCCGTCATTACGGAAAGGGAGCCGTTCGCTTAAATTTAATATAATAATATAATATGCTTCTTCCCAGAATTATTACCGCGCTGGCCGGCCTGCCGCTGGTGCTGGCGGCGATTTACTTTGGCGGCGTTTTTTATATGGCTTTCGTCGCGGCCGTGATTATGCTCTGCCTCTATGAGTACGGGCTGATATTCCTTTCCTCCGGCCAGCCGGTAAGCCGCGTTTCGCTGCTGCTGTTCGGCATAGTTATGTCGGTTGCCGCCCTTGCCGCGCGCCTGCCTGCGGCATACGCCGGCAATATTGACAGTTTTTTTATAGCCCTCACGCTCTGCGGAATATTTTTTGTTGAAATCCTTACCCCGGGCCGCAGCGCGCAGCGCGCGGCCAATACGCTGCTGGGGGTGATGTTAATCCCCTGGTCGCTCGCGCATTTTATAAATATACGCCTGCTTGAGCCGCAGGGCATGTATCTCACCTATACCATGTTCATAACCGTATGGACAAGCGACACTATGGCTTACTTCGTCGGTAAAGCCATAGGCCGCCATAAACTAAGTCCCGAAGTGAGCCCCAAAAAAAGCTGGGAGGGCGCAATTGCCGGCGTGCTCTGCGGCACGGGCGCGGCCATGCTGTGCAGGGATTTGTTTTTCCCCTCTTACCTTACGTGGGCTCAGGCGGCCGCGCTCGGCGCGCTGATTTCGGTTTTGGGCGCGGTTTCCGACTTGGCGGAATCCTTGGTAAAACGCGGCGCGGGCGTCAAGGATTCTTCCAATATCCTGCCCGGGCACGGCGGCGTGCTGGACAGGTTTGATTCTTATCTGCTCATCGCGCCCGCGCTTTATTATGTCTTGCTCTGGATGAAAATGTGAAACAAATAGTAATTTTAGGCTCCACGGGTTCAATAGGCGTATCCGCGCTGGACGTTATTGACGCGCTGGGCGCGGGATACGAAGTGCT
The DNA here is from genome assembly GCA_031259485.1 of Elusimicrobiota bacterium. Taxonomy (GTDB): domain Bacteria; phylum Elusimicrobiota; class Elusimicrobia; order Elusimicrobiales; family Elusimicrobiaceae; genus Proelusimicrobium. Next base: position 1,168 of record JAIRLH010000038.1, on the reverse strand, counting down.
GGCAATCACCGGCAACAATAATACCGATTTATTTCTGAAGCAAATCGCGCGCTTTAAGCCGCGCTACGCCGCCGTATACAGCGAGGAAAGCTGGCGAAAAATCAAAGACCAGATCCCCGCGCACACAAAACTTCTGGGGCCGGGCGTTGAATCTCTTATTTATTTGTCTGTGATGCAGCGCGCGGATTTGATTATTAACGGCCTCGTTGGCGCGGTCGGGTTCATGCCGCTGGTGGCGGCGATTAAGGCGGGCAAAACCATCGCTCTTGCAAACAAAGAACCCATTGTAATGGCCGGCCGCGCGATTATGGACGAATGCCTCCGCTGGAACGCCGCCGTAATACCCGTAGATTCGGAGCCTTCGGCGGTTTTCCAGTCGCTTGAAAACGCGGACAGCAAATCCTACGCCAAAGCGGCGGCTGATATTGCCAGCGTGCTACTGACGGCCTCCGGCGGGCCGTTTTTTAAGCGCGGGGGCCCGCTGGCGAAAGTTTCGCCGCGGCAGGCGCTTAAGCACCCGCGCTGGCGCATGGGCAAAAAAATAACGATAGATTCCGCCACTTTAATGAACAAAGGTTTTGAGGCGATAGAGATTATGCATCTATTCAATCTGCCTTTGGAAAAAATTAAAATTGTCATACACCCCCAGTCAATAGTGCATTCCGCCGTGGAATATAATGACGGCAGCATACTGGCCCAGATGTCAAACCCCGATATGCGTTTGCCGATACAATACGCGATAACTTATCCCAAGCGTCTGCCTTCGCCGGTCAGCAGGCTGGCAATTACGGAAATGTCAAAACTGGAATTCGCGGAGCCCGACTTGGCCAAATTTCCCTGCCTGCGACTTGCGCTTGAGGCCGCGCGCCTTGGCGGCAGCGCGCCCGCCGCGCTTAACGCGGCCGACGAAGTCGCGGTAAATGCTTTCCTTTCGGGGCGGATTTTGTTTACGGATATACACAGGCTGGCGCGCGCGGTTTTGGCCTCGCATACGCCCGCCGCGGCGGATAAGCCTTTCAGCCTTGCCAGCGCGGTTGAAGTTGACCTTTGGGCGCGCCAAAAAGCCGCGGAACTGCTGGAAAACGGGAAATATAAAAAGTTTTAAGAATAAAATAATTACCCCGCGTCAATAACGGCGCGGGGTAGGTTTTGTTTTTTATTTCGCGTT
>JAIRLH010000009.1 GCA_031259485.1 Elusimicrobiota bacterium | reverse complement strand
ATGTAATACAGAGCCTTATCTACAGGGTTGTGAATGCCCAAATAATTAAATGATAATAAATGCACTTAAACCCTCCACTGTAACAGTGGAGGGTTTATGCGGAATCTCCGGCAACAATCAGTATCAGAAAGCTCTTGCAAGGCATTATATTCCACGACTTTGGACTTAATAAAGGCGTCCTATTCCGCGAGTGATATGCGGTGTGGGATAAAAAATGCAAATGAGCGGTAAGTTAAAAATAAATATCGCGGCGGCCGTTTTTAATCTCCTGCAGATTGGCGGAGGCGTTATACCGTGTCTCGGGAGGGAGGTCGTCCATCATTTTATTGATAAGCGCGAAGCCTTTTGACTTAAGAGGCTCGCGCGCGAAATCATAAAGATATTCCGCAAAGGTAAACATGGCGTTTGGCAGGCAGTGGATTTTAATGAGTCCCGGCTTCGCCAAATCCATAAAATCTTTGCCAACGCGCCCGAGCCTGTAGCAGCCCGTGCAGAAAGAGGGTATATAGCCGTGCGAGACGATATCGGTTATAACTTCTTCAAGCGTGCGATGGTCGCCGAGCGTAAATTGCGCTAATTTTTTTTCTTTGTCCGCGCCTCTTTCTTCTTCGTAGCCGCCCGGGTCTATTCTTGAGCCGCCGGAAATTTGCGACACGCCGAGCTCCAAAGCCGCGCCGCGCATGGCCGCGCTTTCGCGCGTGCTCAAAATTATGCCGGTGTAAGGCACGGAAATTCTCAAAACGGCAATAATTTTTTTAAAATCTTCGTCGGAAACGGCATAAGGCGGCTTCTCGCTGAAAGGCGAGCCGCAGGCCGGCTCCACCCTCGGGACGGAAATTGTATGCGGCCCGACGCTGAAATTCTCCTCCAAATTTTTTATGTGCTGAAGCATGGCCAGAACTTCGTATTTATAATCGTAAAGCCCAAAAAGCGCGCCTATGCCGACGTCCTTCAAACCGGCCTCAAAAGCTCTGTGCATTGCGTTCAGGCGGAAATCGTAATCCGCTTTCTTCCCGCTTAAATGCAGTTTGCGGTAAGTTTCCTTATGATAAGTTTCCTGAAATAACTGAAAAGTGCCGATATTATATTTGGCAAGCTCCTTAAATTCCTCAACCGTAAGCGGCGCGATGTTTACGTTTACGCGCCTGATGTTATTTTTACCGTCTGTGACGGAATAGATTGATTTTACGGATTCAAAGACATACTGCAGGCCTTTGCCGGTATAGGATTCGCCGGCCACCATCAAGACGCGCTTATGGCCCTGCTTTAAAAGCCGCGCGACTTCGGATTTAATTTCCTCCTGCGTAAGCTCTTTGCGTTCAAGCTCTTTATTGGACGCGCGGAACGCGCAGTAAACGCATTCGTTAAAACAAACGTTTGAAATGTAAAGCGGGGCAAAGAGTACCAGACGATTGCCGTAAATTCCGGTTTTGACGTGTTTTGCGGTTTCAAAAATTTCGTTTATGAGAGTCTTATCATTCGCGCAGAGCAGGGCCGCGCTTTCCGAGGCCGTGACGCCCTTGAGGCCGCGCGCCTTTTGCAGTATGCCCCTGATTTCCTCCGGCGTTCTGGCCGATGCGGATTTTAAAATCTCATTTATTTCCCCGTCATTTACCGTCATAACTTTTACCCCCGCGGCCCTGCAGTTGCCGCGCCGCGCCTGTGCTTAAATTTTAGCAAAATTTAAGTGTTGCGTAGTGCGGCGGCGTTACTCCATAAATCCTGCTGTTTCTGAAGCATTTCCTTCGCGTCAAATTCTTTGAGATCAACGGCTTTGGCGTCAAAAATCAAATCTCCGCGCAGGATATTTATTATGCCCTGCGCCAGGCCCGCAAAATCCCCGCGTTTGACCAAATATCCGTTTTTGCCGCTATGCAGAACTTCGCTTATGCCGCCGGCGTCATAGCAGGCGGCGGGCACGTGCATGCTCAGCGCTTCAATAAGCGCCATGGGCAGGCCTTCCCATAAGGAGGACAGCGCAAAACAATCGGCGGCGGCCAGCAGCCGCTCAACGTCGCCGCGGCGGCCGAGAAGGCGGAAATTGCTTTGCAGCTTATACTTATTTATCAGCGCGCGCGTTTGTCCTTCCAGTTCGCCCGCGCCGAGATAGAGGAATACCGTCTCCGGCATTTGCGCGCATACGATTTGCGCCGCGCGCACCATATCAAGAGGGTTTTTCTGCGGCTTTAAATTAGCCGCGCACAAAACTATTTTGCTTTCCCCGGGCAAACCAAATTCGGCGGTTATGTCGGATTTTTTAAAATCAGTTTTTGTTTTGAGTTCAACTCCGGCGCGGATAAGCCGGCATTTTTGCGCCGGCGCTATTTTGAGCCTCAGCGCGGTTTGAATATCCGCCAGCGAGACGAAAATTAAAATATCCGTGCCGCGCGCAAGCAGCCGCTCCAAAAAAATATAAAAACTGCGCATCAAAAAATTCTGATAGTCGTTAAAACCGAATCCGTGCACAGTGTGTACGATTTTTGGCCGCGGCTTCATCAGCATTGCCGCGGCGCGTCCCAAAATGCCGGCCTTGGAGGAATTTGTGTGCACAATCCGCGGCTTTATTTTTTTGAGCGCGGCCATGATTTGCGTCAGCGCGCGCATATCTTTGAGAGGATTTACGGCGCGTTGCAGCGCGGGTATGAAAAAAATATTTTTTATATTTTCTTTCGCGTAAGCGTCAAAATATCCGCCCGCGCCGGCGAGGAGATACGGCTCAAATCGGGTTTTGTCAATATCGCGCGCGCTGTAAAGCACGCTTTTTTGCGCGCCGCCGAGCTCCAGTTTAGTTATTATAAAAGCGATTTTTGTTTTGCCCATTATTTTGAGGTTTGCAAATCCGGATAATAATGTCTAAGGATTTCCCGCGCGGTTTTGCCCGCGCGCGCCATGCCGGCCGCGCCGTCGCTACAGAGACCTTCGCCAAGCCCGGTGTCGGTGCCGACAAACAGATATTCCGCCGGTTTTTCGCCCCTGCCGAACGGCAGCATATAAAAGAAGTTTGAGCGCAGCGTGCCGGCGGCGAGTATGAAATTGGCCTCCTCAAACGGCAGCGCGACGCTGCCTTTTTTGCCGTTAAAGCGCATCGCCAGAATCCTGCCGGAGGGGGAAAGCTCTGCCGGCTCAACGCTTTTGAGCGCGCCGATTGCCGCGTGGTTTTGGGCGAGCCGCGCCTCAATATCTTTAAGCGGGAAGGAGTATATCCATTTTACGGAGGACCATAAAGTCGGGTCCTGCGGGGCGGATATTAAATCCTTTGGCGGGTTTGAAATCATATACTTAAACAGATTTGACGGGGAAAATGTATATCCGGCCGCCGCGCGGCCGGCGGTTTTAATATCGCTTTCGCTCACCGCGCCGCAGGAGCGGTAAATTTCCGGCGCGGCCGGCCGCGCTCCGCCGGAAGTTTGCCGGACAAGCTTTATGCCGTCGGTATTTTTAACGGCTTCTTTTGCCGCGGCAGACTGCATATTGACGCCGCCGTAATTAAAAAGCGGCGTGTTATCGGCTATATCGTAAAGGCCGCCCGCGCTGTTTTTAAGTTCTTCCATAAGGCGCGTGCGCAGCGCAACAGCGGCGGCTTCAAGCGCGGCGGGTTCTTTTATGCCGCGCGCGGCGGACATCAAGACGGACGGCAAAATATCCTCAAGCGAGGTATAGTTTATAAGAGTCATGCCGCTTTCACCCGGGACGACAAGCAGGCTGCCGCGCAGTTCTTTATCGCCGGTATTGGCGACGAAAATATTATAAGTTTTAACGTCCCTTATCAACATTGTGTAGCCGGGTTTATCAAGGTCTATGACAAAGGGGCGTTTGGTGCTGAAGTCGGCGGCGTCCCATTTATTTCGTATATGCACGCCTTTGTTTTCTTTGTCAAAAACCACTGTTTTTGGCACAAAAGCGTCGCCCGTGATTACTCTGCCCAGCTTTTCGTCTTTAATGCTGAAAGCCGCGCCCGGCAGGAAAGCAAAACTCTGCACCTGCGTAAGCGCGCCGTTGCGCTGCGCGTAAAGCCCCACGCGCGCATGCGCGGGCGAGGGAAGGACGGGGTCCTTACTCAAAATTTCATTGAGGCGCGTGTAAAAGAGATAATCCGCCGGCGCGGCTTTAAGATATTTTGACAGTCTTACTATTTTTTTCGCGTTTTCCAGATCGCCGGTATCAAGCGCAAAAATACTTGCATAAGTCTGCCACGCGGGCACAAAACGGCCCAGCTTTTCAAGCGTCATTGCGCTGTATTTCTGGGCCATATAATTATTGGCGTCGTGCGCGAGGGCCTGCTCAAAAAGCGCCAGCGCGGCTTTATAATCCCCGCGCGTAAAAGCTATGCGGCCCATAAGATAAATCGCGTGCGATATTACATAAGGGTCGGAAGCGTATAAATTTTGCAGCGCGGGCATGGCTTCCTTTTGTTTATTTGCCGTGAAATCCGCCTGCGCCATGGCCAGTTTGGCGGCGGAGACATATTCAAAATCCGCCGTGAGGAAAAGGAGTTTATCGTATTCTTTTTTGGCGCGTTTTGCCTCGCCGCCGGCGGCCAAGGCCCATATTTTGACAAGCTGGTAAAACGGGTTTTGCTTGTCAAGCTGGGTTGCCTGCTCGGCGTAATGCAGCGCTTTTTTATAGTCGCCCGCGCTCAGCGCGATTACCGCTATATCGCCCGCGGCCTGGGCGGAGGTTTTATCGTCCTGCGCCGCAACTATGGCGTCCTCGTACTTTCGCATGGCGGTTTGCGCGTCGCCCGCGCCGTAAAGCGCTGCCGCCGCGCGGATATCGGGGTTTATCGTATAATCCATCACGGAATTTTTTATTACGTTTTCATTGAGCTTAATATCTGGCAGGCGCGCCACGCTCATAAGGCTGGGGCCCTGCGCGGCGGGCATAGGCGCGAGCTGCTGCAATCCGTTTTGCGGTCCGGCGTGATTGAATTTTTCCAAATCGGCGTGGCGCTGATATTGGGAAGAACCGCCCAGCGTCCGCTGCCCGCCGGAAAGTTCCGCTAGGCTTTGCGCGCGTGCGGGTAAAGCCGCAAGTAAAAATAAGACGGCAAAAATTATATAAGTTTTCATAAGGTTTTAGTATAATCCAATATATTATATTATACATAAAACCCCGCGCGACCTGTTTGTTCGGTTATATGAAGTTAGGAAAGCCCCTCCAACTCCCGCTCCCTGCTGCCCGTCTCCCAGCCCGCCGTCACGGCCCCCTCGCACATTGCTGCCTCCCATAGCTCCCGCTCGGCCGCCTTTAAACGCTTCTATATCGCCCTGCTGATTTGGCAGGTTTTGATATATAGCCGAGTTTATTTAGTATGTTTTTCATAAGTAAGCATTATCTCCTGTTTTCTGATTAGCTTTTATCTCTGCTATTACAGCAATAAGTAATAGTATTTAATATTTTAATACTTGTCAAGAGGGTATGTGAAACCGGTATGTACAAATGTCCGGTATCCGGCAAAACAAAATCCGCCGAACTAAGAGCAGGCGCGGCGGATTGTACAATACAAAAATACCCCCGCTGCTTTATGCAATACGGGGGGATTATTTGTACGGCAAGCTAAGCGGTTTATTTGCCTAGGGTATTTTTCCAGGCGTCGTATTCGTCAACAACAGGTTTGACTGCCTGGCCGGCGTATTCTTTGGCGGCGTCTTTAATTGTTGCGGCTGTGGATTTGCCGTTTCCCGTCGTCTGGTTGGCGGCCTGCGCGGCCGAGGCGGCGGTTTTGGCGTTCTGTATCTGCTGACGGGTTTCGGCCGATTTCTGCAAAACTTGGTCAAGCGTAAGCGTCGGGGACTGCGTTGACGAAGTCTTCGTTTCGCCGGCGGCGCAGCCGTACAAAGCGAAAGAGCAAATCGCCGCCGCAAGCAGAATGAATACGGAAGCGGGTATGAGCTTTTTCATTTTAATCTCCTTTGGAATTATTTTATTCGTTTATTATATTTTATAAAAAAAGCCGCAAATAAGGCAATTTCGCGGCGCTCCTGTGAAAAATATGCAATGCAATACACTAAAATATGTAAACACTATCCTTGTAAAAACGAATTTTATTTAGTATAAAAAATAAAATCTTATTTTTAATCCGACGATGCGCTTGCCATGAAACTTAACAAAAAAGGTTTTACTCTGGTTGAATTATTAGTTGTTGTTTTAATTATCGGAGTACTCGCCGCTATCGCGCTTCCACAGTATAGGAAAGCCGTATTGAAAAGCAAGTATGTTTCTCTTTTTCATGCGACCAATGCTTTGGCTCAGGCTCAAGAGGAATATTATTTGATTAATGGAGTTTATGCCAATGACCTTAATAAACTTAGTATAACTGTTCCGAATATAAACGGCTTTCATTTTCGTCTGTGGCCGGCAGACAATCCGGTAATAATAACTGGAGTGGCAAATGGCGCCATTGCATACGAAGTAGGTTTCAAATATACAAGAAATGGATTAAGACAGTGCAGGGCGGCAGTAGCCTCTCCCCGGTTTGAACTCGCCAAACAGGTTTGCAAAGAAATTACGGGGAGGGGACCACGTGATCCGAACGGCGATGGATTTTATGTTACCTATCCTTACGGAAATATTTAGTTTAAATGAAGCGGATATTTAATACCACAATTATAAAAAGAAACATTTGCGCCGGATAAATTTTGCCGCGTTGAAATTTTGATAAAATATAAAAGTATGAACTATTTTAATA
>JAIRLH010000112.1 GCA_031259485.1 Elusimicrobiota bacterium | reverse complement strand
AAAGCGCGGGGTTTTTATAGCGCGCCCCAGACAGGAATCGAACCTGCAACCTTATCCTTAGGACGGATCTGCTCTTCCAGTTGAGCTACCGGGGCAAAATTGACTAAGTATATCTATTTTACAAATTTTTAGTAAGCCTTGAAAGCATCGGATTAATTTGACCCCGAAGTCAGAAAATCTACTAACTGCAAAAACAGGTTGATTATATCCAGATACAAACTCACGGCGGTATTCAGCGCCATATCCCAGGTATCAGCGCGGGCGGCGTCCTTCAGTTTGGACAGTCTGTTGAAATCAAAAAGCAGATAGCCGGTAAAAATGAACACGCCGAAGGCGGCTATAAAACGGCGGCCCTTTTCTATCCTCACAAAAAGTCTTGCAAGGAATTTACCCATCCATGTAAATCAAGCACGCTGTAGGTGACCAAGACCGCTGAGCAAAGTTATAAAGCCAGTAAGCGCGACAGCTTTTTGCGCGGCGGCACCGCTAAGCAAACTGCCGATATAAGCGGAAAATAAAGAAGCTGCTTAAAATAAGAAAAGTTTTTGCGGCAAGCGTTTCAAGAATATGATAGAATCTACTATATAAGAAAGAGCAGCGCTCTTTAATAACCGTAAAAACAAAACTTCCGGGCTAGGGATCGAACCTAGGATTTTTCCTCCAAAGGGAAACGTGATACCGCTTCACCACCCGGAAATAACGCCTGAATACGAGCATATACACATTTTACCAATTTTACGGCAGAAAAGCATGTTTTACGGCATTAACAAAACAAAAAAACGCAAAAAAATTTCCCGCGGATATTTTGCTCTTCTCTCCGCGGGAAATCTCATATATTTGCTTAAACAATTTTCCCTTTAGTTTAAGCTACCCCCTGATAAAATTTGTATTTGTATCAGGTACTGATTTTTATACCCCTTTCAGATACTGCATTTTTGCAGGTCGGGTCGTCTTCTGTTTTTACCCTTGTTACCCCGCTGGGGTTTCTTTCAAGCTCTTCGTGATAGGATTTCATTATATTGTCTTCCAGATAACTGCGGAACTCCTGATTTATCGGGTGCACCATGTCTTTGTGTGTGCCGTCGGGCAGTTTGCGCGAAGGCATACATAGAAAGGCTCCTTTTGTACCCTCAACAATTTTCATGTTCCTTACCACGAAGGAATCATCAAATGTGACGCTTGCAAAGGCCTTAAGCCGCTCTTCCCCCATAAGATGAATCCGTATTTCCGTGATTTTCATGTCTTGTCCTCCAGAAATGCGTCAGACAGATAAAACGGCCGCCGTCTGCGCGGCCTGCCTGCCGAGCGATTTCTTTAGCTTTTAATTTGTCTTTTACCAGCGTGAATACACATGAGCCGGAGCCAGACATCATTGCAGCATCCGCGCCCAAAGCCAGCAATTCCTTCTTAAGCGCGGAAACGGATGCTATCCGTTTAAAGACACAATCCTCAAGTTTGTTGTATGTCAAAGAACGCCAATCCTCTAAAGGATTACCTACTTTTATGCTATCTATAATCTTATTAAGATTGGAGACATTAGTCAATATTTGCTCCTTCTTATTAAGCTGCAGTCCGGCGTAAGCCTCCTTTGTGGGAGAGGGTTCCTTCGGGCACACAAGCACAATCCACGGAGATACTATATTGTTTTTCACGGGCGTTAAAACTTCGCCGATGCCTTCGCCTTTGCAATATTTTTCTTCTCGCAGGAAGAATGGCACGTCGGCCCCCAGTCCGGCGGCGAGTTTTATAAGATCTTTCATGCGTTTGGCGTTTATTTCTATGTTAAACAGCGCGCGCAGGCCGGCTATTACGGCCGCCGCGTCCGATGAGCCGCCGCCCAGTCCGGCGGCCATGGGGATATTTTTCTCCAGCCTTATTGCGCACTCGGCGTTTATGCCGAAATGCTCCAAAAACGCCGCCGCGGCTTTATAGGCCAGGTTGGTTTTATCGCCTTTCAAACCGCCTGCGAGCGGGCCTTTTATTTTAAGTTCTATCGCAGTTTTATCCGCTTTGCGCGCTGAAATTTTTATATTGTCCCCAGCCGCGATTTTGGCGAATAGCGTGGCTATGTTGTGGTAGCCGTCCGCTCGTTTGCTGGTCACCTCAAGAAATAGATTTATCTTTGCCGGCGCAAATACGGAAATTTCATTGGTCATATAATCAAACCCTCTACTGCCGTTCTGCGTTTGCCCGCGGCTCTCCCCGCGTATAAAATTGTTTTGTTCTGACCGCGCCGCTTTCGTCGTAAACTACGCGCATGCCGTCAAGCAGATTGTCTTTATAATTTTCCTCAACAAATTTTTTGCCGTCGGGATACCAGCCTGTCCTGCGGCCCTGCAGGCGGCCGCGGTCGTAATTTTCCTCGTACATTAAGGCGCCGTTTTCGTAAAAAGTCAGGCGTTTGCCTTGCGGCACATCGTCTTTATACCGAATTTGCAGATATTTTTTGCCGGTGCTGTAAAAGAACTCCCGCGTGCCGTCAAGTTTGCCGTTTTTAAAATTCTCAATCCACACAACGGCGCCTTTTGCGTTGTAGGCCGTGCGCCTGCCGTTAAGTTTGCCTTTTCTGTATTCAAAATGCTGATTATCCACCAGCCCGCCGGAAAAATCATATATTACCGCGCTGCCTTCGCGCAGGCCGTTTTCATAATGTTCCACGGATATAAGGCGGCCCTGTCTGTCATAAGTTTTGACTTCGCCTTCCATAAGGCCGCCGTCAAAACACGCCTCCTGTTTAAGCGTGCCGTTATCGTAGTAATCTTTGGCGGGACCCGTAAAAGGCTCTCCGGAAGAATCGGTTATATTGCCGTCGGCGTCAAACGTCTGGCGGGCGGTTTCGCGCCCGTCAGCGTAAAAAATGCGTTCGGAGAATATTGTGGTAAAAGTTCTGCCGGGCTTCACGCGCGCGTTGACGTACGCCGCCGCGGCGCGGGCGGCGGGCTGTATTGCTGGGGGATTTTCTTTTTCCATGAATTTATTGTACAAAATAATAGCCGCATTTCAATTGCGGGTGTTGACAAACTTTTACTAAACATATACTCTAATATTAAATCCCGATAAACGGAGGGGGTAAATATGGAAATACATCTTACTGACGCAAATTTTGCCAAAGAAGTCCTTGAATATAAAGGTACCGTTTTGGTTGATTTTTGGGCGCCGTGGTGCGGGCCGTGCCGCATGCTGGGCCCCGTGGTGGAGGAACTCGCCAAAGAATACGCGGGCAAAGCCAAAATCTGCAAAATAAACACCGATGAAGCGGCAGAAATCAGCGCTCAGTACCGCATAGCCTCAATCCCGACGATTATTATTTTTAAAGACGGCGCACCTAAGGCTCAGCTTATCGGCCTGCAAAGCAAGGAAGAATTAAAAAAACACCTTGACGCGAATTTATAAGTTTTAAGAAACGGAAGCATCAGGTAGTGAAGGGCAGCGGTTAAAATTGTTTAAAAAACGTTTTTGGGTGTTCCGCCTTAACAGGCGGGACAAGCTTTTGGGATACCAAAGGCAAGATGAAATCCAAAAACAGCTCGTTATCAAGCACAAAATATACGGACTAATTACCCGTGTGTTTTGTGCTGAATGTTTGCCGCCAGCAACGGCGGCAAACTACGGCTGTTGTATCTTGGGTCTTTCATCTGGCTCAAATATAATGGCCGTTTTTTATTGTTAGAAACGGCGGATAAGGAGGTTTTTTATGGACAACAAAAAAGGTTTTACTCTGATTGAGATGCTTGTAGTTGTTTTAATCATCGGCATTCTTGCCGCTATTGCTTTGCCGCAATACAAACGCGCCGTACTGCGCACAAGATTCGCAGAGATGATGAGCGTGGCAAAAACAATAAAAGACGCGGAAGAACTTTATTTCCTGCAAACAGGGGAATATATCCTTAGAGGAGAGGGCGCGTTATTCAACAATCTTGATATTTCGCAGTTTTCAAAATGCGGGCCTTGGCAAACGAACGGAATAACATCCTGCAAAAACTTCTTTATTAATATAGATACTGGGAACCCCCATAACTACGATACAAGAATGGTAATGATAGGAAATTCTCAGTCAATGAGCACCAATAATACTTTAGGTTACGCGCTTTATTTTGATAAAAGCCGCATTCCCGGCCGCAAGGAGTGCTGGGCATCAGTAAGCGATAAAACAGCCGATGATTTTTGTAAAAGCGTCGGAACATTTCAAACAGAATACCATAATGAGACTTCAATGAAATCACCGTTTAATGTTTATTTAATGAATTGAGCCTCTATAAGCCTATTTGTCATGTAGGGTATTTTGAGCCTTTAATTACGTAAAGACTGCGGCGCCGCGTATGGCGACAGTATCAAAAAACAGACCCTTTATAGCGGGTTTGCTATTCCCGAAGTTTCCTCCTCTGCGGTTAGTCTATTGCCCAGGCTTATGCGCGGGTTTTGCGTCGGTTTAAAAAGATCCATCTGATACTTGTTAATATCGTCAAGTTTAAAAAGCGGCTGTGCGCGCGGGGAAATTGCTTTTTCCAGATACACGGCCCGCCTGTCCACGTACCATGCGTATATCCTGTAGGTGCAGGGTTTCGGAGGGGGAACTTACCGTGTCAATGTTAAAGTTTTGCGCGGCGGCCGGACTGAATAGACCCGATAATATTGAATTTATTAAGAAGACGGATAGAAATTTTCTCATTAAAAACCTTTATTAATTATTAATATATGATATATATTAAAACTAAAAAAAATCCCACTGGCAAGGGCCAAAAGACCTATTTAAAGACATGAAAAAGGTCTATATTTATTACAAAGGAAGCTCTTTATATCCAGTCCAGGCTTTGCTAGTATTGTCTCCTTAATATGCGTGCGCCGCAATAACAATAGGGAAAAAGA
>JAIRLH010000045.1 GCA_031259485.1 Elusimicrobiota bacterium | reverse complement strand
GCGAATATCAGCGGCAGGTTGGCAAATACGGCATTGCCCACCGCGCTCATAACCACAAAGGTATGGTTCAGGAAGCTGCCCGCCCCCATGATGCCTTCAAGCCCGTATTGCTGCACAGTTGTGAGGTTGGAGAAGGAAGCCCCAATCCCCAGCAAAAGGCCCGCCACGGGTAGTATTGAAACCGGCAGGAAGAAAGACCTGCCTATTTTTTGTAGTACGGAAAAGGCTTTACTGCTATTGCCTGATGACATGTTTAGTAGTCTCCATTGTAGGATTATTATGATGCAAAAACAAACGACAACAATTTCTATTTTGGCAAATATTTATATATATGTCAAAATGTTATATTGTGTACCCGAATATCGTTTTCCCGCTTTAGCAAAGGGCTGTACCGTAGCGTAGCGAAGGCGGAATAGGGCTTGTTAGAACGTTGCTATCTAATTCCTATAACAAGGCGGCCAAAAGCATTTGGTTGAAACAGATTTTGTTAAACCGACGGATTTTTGTTTTTGGAGGCCGCTTCAAGTAGCGCGCCTATATTGGATGTATCCGCTTGATAAGCTCTTTTTTAGTTTATCAAAAGGCTATTATGCGTTTGATATTCGGCAAATATCAAAGTTTTCCGCGCTGCGCAAACGCGGGCTCTTGTTTGCCTTAGCTTTCTATATTTAATATCATTTAATATTATGCTTAAACCAATCTATTTGCAGTCTTCCTGTGCGGACGCGGGGCTTTGCGGCCGCCAAAAATCTTTAATTAAATTTCAGGAGTAATTAAGCCATGTCAAAAAAATATCTTGAACCTGTGGCAGTTATCGGTATAGGCGCAATAATGCCCGCCGCACTCAATAAAGACGACTTCTGGAAGAATATCACTGAAGGCAGGAATTGTATCATAGAAGTCCCCAAAGACAGGTGGGATACCGCGCTCTTCTACGACCCTGACCGCGAAGCAAAGGATAAAACTTATTCCAAAATAGGCGGGTTTGTAACCGGCTTCCAGTTCAATCCGCTTAAATACCGCATACCGCCGAGTATAGCCAGACAGATGGACGGCGTGCAGCATTTGGCCATTGAAAGCGCTTCCATGGCTCTGGAGGACAGCGGCTATGACAGAAAAGAGTTTAACCGCGAACGCACGGCCGTAATAATAGCTAACGCCATGGGCGGCCAGAAGAACGAATACAGCTGCGCGCGTATATATAAACAGTTCTATTACGATATGCTGCGCAAATCCTCCGCTTTCGCAAATCTGCCGCCGGCGACGCAGGAAGCGGTAATAGGCGACGTTGAACGCGCCGCGGACGATTATTTCCTGCCTATAACCGAAGATACTATGCCGGGCGAGCTTTCCAATGTAATAGCCGGCCGCGTGGCCAATGTATTCAATTTAAACGGCACAAATTTTACGGTTGACGCCGCGTGCGCAAGTTCCATAGCCGCAATAGACCAGGCCGTAAACGGCCTGCGCATGGGCAATTACGATATGGCCCTGTGCGGCGGCGTTGACCAAATGATGTCGCCAGCGGCCTTCGTCAAATTCTGCAAGATAGGCGCGTTATCGGCCGAAGGCAGCTATGCCTTTGACGCAAGGGCAAACGGCTTCGTAATGGCCGAAGGCGCGGGCATAATAATTTTAAAACGCCTCGGCGACGCGCAAAGAGACGGCGATAAGATTTACGGTCTAATCCGCGCCGTGGGCGCCTCCAGCGACGGCAAGGGCAAAGGCATAACCGCGCCTAACCCCAAAGGCCAGAAGCTGGCTATAGAAAAGACTTTTGAACAGCTTGATTATAGCCCGGGCCAAGTCGGCCTTATTGAAGCCCATGGCACCGCCACGCGCGTTGGGGACGCGGCGGAGCTCAGCGCTTTAAACGAAGTTTTTTCTCCTCTTGCCAAGCCCGGGACAATATGGCTCGGTTCCGTAAAGAGTCAGATAGGCCACGCCAAAGCGGCGGCGGGCATAGCGTCGGTGATAAAAGTAATGCTGGCTTTGCACCATAAAGTGCTGCCGCCCTCAATCAATTTTGAAACGCCCAACCCTACCGTGGATTGGGCTTCCAGCCCGTTCAAGGTAATAACCAAAGCCCGCGAGTGGGAGACAGATAAGATAAGGCGGGCAAATGTATCCTCCTTCGGGTTCGGGGGTACAAATTTCCATTTAGCCGCGCAGGAATACGATTCCAATATAAACTTCGCCCCGCCGCAGGAGCCTGCGCCCTGCGCGCACGCCGCCCCGCGGCAGCCGCAGAACAATTTTAACAATCAGGAGAATGAAATGACACAAGCTTCAAAATACGCCCTTATGGTTCCGCTTGAAAAACTTCAGGGGGATATGCTGGTATTTTCGGCCGCGACAAAACAGGATTTATTCAACAAACTTAACGAGGCCGCCCGCGCAATTGAGGATAACCCCTTCTATCTCACGCGCGCCGCTTACAAAAACCACACCGCGCAATATAAGGAATTCGCCGTGTCGATCAACGCGGAAGACCCGCATAAACTTAAGGAAAAAATTGAATTTTTCATAAAAACCGCCAGCGGCAGCGACGTATGGGCAGAGCCTTCTTTATATCTTAAAATGAAAGGGATTTATCCCTTCCATCCGCGCAAGGAGAAACCGCAGGTCTGCTTTATGTTCCCGGGCCAAGGCGCGCAGTATGTGGATATGATGAAAGATTTGTCCAGCAAGTACAAAATAGTCAAAGATACTTTTGACGAGGCCGACGCTATCATGAAATCCATGATAGGCGTAAATCTTACCGACAGTCTTTGGTCAAAAGAAGGCGAAAGCAAAGAGCAAATCGCAAACCGCGAAGAAATTATAAAACAGACGCAGTATACCCAGCCGGCCATACTCACGGCCAATGTTGCCATGATGAGACTTTTGTACCAGTTCGGGCTTAAGCCGGACGTTGTAATGGGCCACAGTTTGGGCGAGTACGGCGCAGCCGTGGCCGCCGGCGTGCTGGATTTCCCCAACGCCATACGCGCGGTATCAATGCGCGGCACGGCGATGGCCAATATCAAAGTGGCCGACAACGGAAAGATGGCCGCCATCTCCTCCGGCGTGGAAACGGTTGAGCCTGAGCTTGCGAAAATCCCGGGCTATGTGGCCGTGGCCAATAAAAACTGCCCTACGCAGACTGTTATTGCGGGAGAAACCAAATCGGTCGAAGAGGCCGTCGCAAAGTTCAATGCCATGGGAATACAATCGGTAATAGTGCCGGTTTCGCATGCTTTCCACTCGGCCATAGTAAAACACGCGCAGGGGCCTTACAGGGAATTTTTAAATACGCTTGACGTAAAACCGCCCGCGCTACCCATAACTTCAAATGTCTCCGCCGATTTTTATCCCGATGATACCTCCAGAATAAGGGATATTATGGTAGAGCAGATCATGAGCTCCGTTGAATGGATAAAACAGGTGCAGCTTGCCTATGAGCGCGGCGTAAGGCTGTTTGTGGAAGTGGGTCCAAAGCGCGTTTTGAGCGCTTTCGTCACAAATATCCTGGCCGATAAAAAGGACGTGCGCGTGCTGTCTTCCAACCATCCCAAAAAGGGCGGCATAAGCGAGTTTAACGACCTTATGGCTAACCTCGCCGCAGCGGGCATAGCGGTGGACTGGCGGCTGACCGACCTTAATACCCCGCCAACAATGTACAACCCCGCTTTTTACGAAGCCATGGGCGGCATAGCGGCCGCCGCGCCCGCGGCAGCGGCGCAAGCCCGGCCCGTTTGCGGCACCCGCGCGGAGACTTCGGTCGTAATCAGCGGCATAGCGGCCGGCACGCCTGGCAGCTGGGAACGCGTCTTCCGCGAAGGTAATCTGGACGAAATCCTTAAAGGCAAAAACCTTATAGAAAAACTGCCCGCCGCCGCACGCCAGCAGCAGATAGATAAGAATATAGAATACGTGGTAAAATCCCGCGTGGGCAACCACCGCGTGGAAAAGCTTGAAGACGTCTCCCAATCCGTCAAACTGGCCGCGCGCAAAGGCGCATTTGATTTTGAACAGGATTTCGGCATGCCCGCCAAATGGGTTAACTCCATGGATCCTGTTTTTAAACTGGCTATTGCGGCCGGTATGCTTGCGCTTAAAGACGCGGGCATACCGCTTGTGCTTTACTATAAACCTACCACGGCCGGCGGCTACCTGCCCGACCGCTGGGGCCTGCCCGAAAGCATGATAGACGACACCGGCGTAATTTTCACCTCCGCTTTCCCCACAGTCACAACGTGGATTACCACAGTAGCGCAAAATATAACGGACGTGCTCAGCAAAAAAACGCTTAAGCAGGCCGAATCTTTTTACCGCTATCTCATCGGCGCTATAGGCGACGAGGCTTTAAAAGTCTCCCTAACCGCGTGGTTTGACGAGAAATTTAAGGAATACAAAGAGCATAAGGCGCATATCTTCCCGCAGGATTTCCTTTTGAAAGCCATACCCATAGCGCATTCGCAGTTCTGCCAGTGGATACGCGCGCGCGGGCCGGCTACGCATATAAGCGGCGCGTGCGCCTCCACCGCGCAGGCTTTAGCGCTGGCCCAGGATTGGATACGACTGGGCCGCGCAAAACGCGTAATCATAATCGCGGCGGACGATGTTACGAACGATACAGTTCAGGAATGGATTTTGGCCGGCTTTCTGGCCTCGGGCGCAGTCAGCAGGGAAGAAGATGTCGCTTTGGCCGCTCTGCCCTTTGACAGGCGGCGCAACGGCATGATAGTCGGCATGGGCGCGGCCGGCATAGTGGTGGAGGACGGGGCCGAAGTCTCGCGCCGCGGCATTGTGCCCTTAACCAAAATTTTGGACACAGATCTGCGCAACAGCGCTTTCCACCCTACTCGGCTGGACGTAAACCACGTGGCCGAAGTGATGAACCAGATGATAACGCGCGCGGAAAAAAACTATAATCTTAAACGCTCGGACATGGCTAAGGAAATGGTTTTTATCTCGCATGAGACCTATACCCCCGCCCGCGGCGGCAGCGCCAGCGCGGAAGTCTTTGCGCTCAAAAATACTTTCAAAGACAGCGTGAAAGAAATTATTGTAAGCAATGTGAAAGGCTTCACGGGCCACGCCATGGGCGCGGGCCTGGAGGATGTTATTGCGGTGCATTCGCTCAATACCGGCGATGTGCCGCCCATAGCCAATTATAAAGAGCCCGATCCCGAACTTGAAGGTATTACTCTTAGCAAAGGCGGGCATTATAACTTCAAATACGCGCTGCGGCTTGCGGCGGGTTTTGGTTCGCAACTATCGCTTACACTGCAGGAGAAGGTGTGGACCGCCGGCACGCCGCGCATTGTTGATGAAGCCGCACATGCCGCGTGGCTCAAAGAAGTTTCCGGCCAGCAAAAACCCGAGCTTGAAGTGGTTCATAATACTTTAAGGATTAAGGACGATTATCAGGCCGGCAGGAAACCTTCCTTGGTTATGGAGGCTTCGCAGGCTTTTGTTGATAAAGCTCAGGCCGCTCACCAACATACGTCTGTTTCCGCTGCGCCGGCTGCCGCGCAATCCGCCCCGGCCGTTGAAGCGGCACCTGCTCCCGCGCAGACCGCGCCAAAACAGTTGGACGAGGCCCAAGTGACAGCCGAAATGCTGGATTTGATTTCCGAGAAAACCGGTTATCCAAAAGACATGCTGGACCTTGATTTGGATATGGAGGCCGACCTCGGTATAGATACTGTAAAACAAGCCGAACTTTTTGCCGCGATGAGAGAAAAATACAATCTCCCGAGGGCCGAAGGCATACAGCTTAAAGATTACCCGACCATAAGGCATTGCATAAAATACGCTCTTAGTGCCTCCTCGGGCACTGTATCCGCGCCAATGGCTGCTCCTGTTGCTACGCCATCAGCTCCTGTTGCTGAGGTTACGCCGCCGGCGATGGCGGTACCTGCTCCCGCGCCCGTTGTTGAACCCGAGCCGGTTATTGAAGTTCCAAAACAGTTGGACGAGGCCCAAGTAACGGCCGAAATGCTGGATTTGATTTCCGAGAAAACCGGCTATCCAAAAGACATGCTCGATCTTGATTTGGATATGGAAGCGGACCTCGGTATAGATACTGTAAAACAAGCCGAACTTTTTGCCGCGATGAGAGAAAAATACAATCTCCCGAGGGCCGAAGGCATACAGCTTAAAGATTATCCGACTATAAGGCATTGCATAAAATACGC
>JAIRLH010000033.1 GCA_031259485.1 Elusimicrobiota bacterium | reverse complement strand
GGCTGGCAAGGCACGCGATTTCGCACACGCGGCCGCGCTCAAGCGGGCTTAAGCCGGTTGTTTCGGTATCAAGGCAGACAAAACGCGCGGCTTCAAGTAAAGTTTCAGGCATAGGCAAGAGTAACCTTTACGGCCAGCGCCGCGGCTATGGTAAGCGACGTGGCAAAGTAAATTCTCAGCGGCAGTTCGTCAATGCGGGCCATTTTCCTTATGAAAGCGGCAAGCGCAATCCATCCGATTGCCAGCGGCCAGCAGGCAATGCCCGGCACAAGCATAAGGAAATATAAAACAATGCGGTATAGTATATTAAAATACTGCTCGTCCACCAGCGGGAAGCCGGCCGCCGTTAAATCCCTTCGTATAAAATAATTAAGCATCATTACGAAATAAGTGGCGAAAAGCGCGCCCGCGGCGATAATAAGGAACTTGTCAAAATATCCGGCAAAGCTTCCCTCCGCCGAAAGCGGTACGTACGGGAAAACCAGAAACAACGCCGATACCGCCACAACCTGCCACAGCAGGAACGAAACCGTATTAAAGCGGCCGGCCGCGCTGATATCCGCGCGGTCCAAAAAATCCACGGCAAAATGTATTGCCAGCAGCGCGGGGAGCATCATCCAGCCGTTAAAGCAAAGCCCTCCGAACATAAGCCACGGAACGTCCATATAAGGCCGGCATAAAATGATTATGCACAGCATATAGACGGATAAATGCAGGGCGTGGCCAAGCGCAGGCCGCTCCCTTTTAATCTTTTCCGTGGAAGCCCTGAAAAAAACAAAATCGCTGAACATATGCGCCAGAATAAGCCTCAAGAATACAGTCATCCGCCTCCCATTACTCTTTGGGCATGACGGGCAGGGTAAAAGTAAAAGCCGCGCCTTTGCCTTCCCGCGATTTTACGCTTATTTCCCCGCCGTGGGCATTTATTATCTGCCTGGAAATATGAAGCCCCAGCCCGTAGCCTTTCGCGCCGCCTGAAGAGGCGCGGTGATACTTTTCAAAAATTTTATCCAGTTCGGTTTCTTTTATGCCTGCGCCGCTGTCGCTCACCGTTATTTTGTGGAAGCCGCCTTCCTGCGCGTAAAAAATTTCAACCGCGCCGCGCGCGGTAAATTTTACAGCGTTTGAAAGCAGGTTTGAAAGCACTCGCTCTATGAGATTTTTATCCGCCTCAACCATCGCTGCGGACGGGATTTTGTTTATAAGACTTATGCCCTTGGCCGCGGCGACGGGGGCTGTGGCGTCCATAACTTTACGCGCGGCCGCGCCGATATCAAAAGAACTTTTGTCCGGCAGCAGCAGTCCGCGTTCCAGTTTAGAGGCGTCCAAAATATTTTCTATAAGGCCGGTCAGAGTTTTGGAAATCTGATCCATTGAAGCCAGCGCGGCGGCCCGTTTATCCGGCTCAAGCGCGCCTTCCCGCAGCATCATTATATAAGCCTGCAGGCCCAGCAACGGCGCGCGCAAATCATGCGCGACAGAGTTGAAAATATCGTTCTTCATCTCGTTGATTTCATGCTCGTAAGTGATGTCGCGCAGCATTATGACGGCCACCTGCTCCTCGTTGGCGGGCTTGAAAAATTCCGTAAATATCTCAAAATGCGCGGGCTTTTTCGCGCCTTGTTCTTTATAAGTTAAAATCGTGCCGTTTTTGAGGGCAAGCAAATTTTTAAGCTGCGGCCGCAAGCCCTGCCCCGCGGGCGCGCGGAAGGTATGCTCGCACAAAGCGTCGCTGTCCACAATTCTGGCGGCGGTCCGGTTGATAAAAAGCCGCTCGCCCTCCATATTGCACATTATCACGCCGTCGCGCATGAGGCGCGCCAGCATATCGGTTTTTTTCTTTTCGTCCAAAATTTTATCAACCTGCAGCGCGCAATAATGCCGCAGGCTCGCCGCCATGGCGTTGACGGCGTTTATGAGTATTTCAAATTCTCCCCACGCGCCTTTTGGGTCAAGCACGACGTCAAAATCATCGCCGGCGATTTTCTGCGCGGCGGCGGTAATCCTTTCCACCGGCTCGCTGACTTCCTGAGAAAAGGATAAAGCCGCAAAATAGGAAAGCGTCGTCGTAGCCAGTATAAAAAACGCTATCAGCCACGAGATGAAATTGATCGTATAATAGGCCTCTTTCTGCGGCTGAAGGATGATAAGATAAACGCCCGGCAGCGCCGTAGACGTGAAAGCGCCGGCTAATTTTCCGCCGGACGTCTGCAAGCCGCTTATGAGCGCGCGGCCGGAATTCAGGACTGAGGCCAAATCCCTCGCGTTTACCGCCGGCGCGGCCGCGCCGCCAATGGGCAGGAACGCGCCTTCTGCATCGGCAAAATACATGCCGCCGCTTTTGCCTATATGCTGCGCCGTAAATTTACGCAGGATAGAAGAAATGTCCGCCGCGGCAAAAATATACCCGCCGCCAGCCGCGCCGCTGATGAATCCGGCGCGCGGAAAGGGCGCGTAGCCCTCAAAATCGCTTATCAATATATTATCCGCGGCGTAGGCCAGCCTCGGGTCATTGCTGAAATCAATTTCTGGCATATTTTCTGCGCCGCCACGCGACGCGCGCAGAATTTCTTTGCCGTCGGCATCAAGCCGCGCGAAAAAGACAAAATCCGGGTTGTTTTTGAGGGCCGCCTCCAGCGCGGCCTGCGCGGCGGTTTTTTGCTTCGGGCCGTCAAAACTCAGCGCGCCTTCGCCAGCGAAATCCAGTCGCAGCGCAATATTTTCCACGTTCTGGCGGATAAAGCCGGCCGATATGCGCGCGACGTTAAAATAATTTTCAAGTATTTCCCTTTTGCTGTAATCCTGGTAATAAAACAGAAACACACCCGTGACGAACAGCGGGGTTATAATGACGTAAACGAAAAGTTTAAACAGCCTGTAAAATACCGTCATTTGCGGTTTTTGGCCTCATCTTCAACGCTTTGTTTAAGGCCCTCGTTTTTGATTTTTTCAACGGATTCTTTGCTTAAAAGATAATCGACTTTTTTTGCGGCTATATTTGCGGCGTTCTTTTTGCGCTCGTCGTTATTCTTTTTGATTTCTTTTATTTTAGCTTCCTGGCGTTTTATGCGCTCGTCGGTTTTTTTTACGGCCTGCGCCTCTCTGGCGGCGGCCAGTTTTTCTATTTCTCTGCGCACGGCGGGCTTTTGCGCGGGCTTTGCCGCGTCATACCTGAGCACGAGCTTTTTAATATCAGCGTCATCCTCCTCCGGTTCCGCGCCGGACAGAGAAACCGGCAATGCCGCTGCGCCGCCGGCGGCAAAAACAGGCGAAAACGCAAAAGCCAAAACAAAAAATAAAATTAATTTTTTCATAAAAATAACCCCTTTATTCCCGCCGTCGTTGCGAGGAGCGCGGCGACGCGGCAGTCCAGTATCAATAAAAAGTCTTTTTCTCGTTTTATAACGCCCCTGTTTTATCCTTGATTGCCGCGGGCCCGATGGGCCCTCGCAACTACGACCATGACAGATTATTGCCTCGTGTTGCCGCTACTGCGGCAACGGCAACGATTAAAAATCTTTGAGGCCCGCCTCTTTGAAACCCTGCGCGCGCAGTTTGCAGGCGTCGCATTTGCCGCAGGGTTTTTTGCCGCCTTTATAGCATGTCCACGTCATGGCCGCGGGCACGCCCAGCTTAAAAGCAAGTTTCGCAATCCGCGCTTTGCTCAAGCGCAGAAGCGGCGTCAGAATTTTGATGGCGCGGCCCTGCGAGCCCGCGCGCGTGCCCGCGTTTACGGCTTTTGCCAGCGGCTTATAAAACTGCGGCCTGCAGTCCGGATAGCCCGAAAAGTCCACCGCGTTCGGGCCTGCGATTATCGCCGCCGCGCCGATGCTGTCCGCCAGCGAGGCGGCGACCGACATAAAAACCAGATTGCGCGCCGGCACATAGGTGGAAGGTATCCTGCCGCCGGCTTTTATTTTGCCGAGCGGCTCGTCCGGCAATGCGGTTTTTTTGCCTACCAGCGAAGTTGCCCCCGCGAGCCACGGCAAATTGATTTTCACCGGCGTAAAAGGCACGCCGGTTTTTTTGCAGATAGCTTTGGCAAAGCCCGCCTCTTTGGCGTGGCGCTGGCCGTAAAGAATATTAAGCGCAAAGCATTTATAGCCCTTTTTCAGAGCCCAGTATAAACACGTCGCGCTGTCCAATCCGCCCGAAAGCAGGACCACCGCTTTTTTATTTGGCTTCATTTTCAATAATCTGTGCGGCAGCAAATTCCTGCACTTTAATTTTATCTTCGTCCGATAAATTATCAAGGTATTTAACCAGATACGCCGCCAGCGTGACGGGGTAGGCGTTGTGCGAGTTTTCCTCAATATACTGGTTTATTATCAGCGCGTCCGCGCCCTTTTTGGCGGCTTCGGCTTTGAGCCGCTCCGTCTCCTGCCTTATTACGTCGTGTTTATAGGGCAGGTTTTTGACTCGCATAAGCCCCAGCGCGGCCCAAGGCCTTTTGATTTCCTCCCGCGTGATAAATACCGGCATTTTTTTACCGTCGCCGACTGTCCGCGTCAAATCCTGCGGGCCTATGGGGATATAACTGTAGCTGCCGGCCAGGCTCACGCAGCCGCAGCAAAATGCGGCGGCAAATAAGGCCGTTAAAATTTTATTCATTTCCTCCTCCTGTTTTTGGAAGCCAGTTGCCCGCACGCGGCCGCGATATCGCCGCCGAGGCTTTTGCGCAAACTTACCCGCACGTTAAAACCGCGCAGCGCCGCGGCGAATTTTTTTACCGCCTCCTGCCCCGTGGCCACGGCTTTGCCGACGGCGGGATTGCAGGCTATAAGATTGACGTGCAGCAGGTAATGGTCCCTGAATTCATTGATCCATTTGCCCAGTTTGCGCACATGCCCGGGCAGATTGTTGACGCCGTCTATCACAGTATATTCCAAAAAAACTTCGCGGCCGGAGCGTTTTAAATAATCCTCCAGCGCGTCCTTAAGCGCGGCAAGGTTAAATTTTTTGTTGACCGGCATTAACCGGCCGCGTTCCTCATCGTCGGCATTATGCAGGGACAGCGCAAGGTTTACCTGCGGCAAATCCGCGGCGAGTTTGGCAAATTTATCGGCCACGCCCGCGGTGGAAACCGAAATATGCCGCTGCCCTATGCCCAAGAAATCGGGGTTGGATAAAATATGCACGGCTTTGACGACTTCGTTATAATTCAAAAGCGGCTCGCCCATGCCCATGAAAACAACGTTGGAAACGCGTTCCCCGAGCTTTTCCTTAAGCAAAAACTGATACCAGAATAAAACCTGGTCGCTGATTTCCTCCGCCGTCAAATTGCGCTTAAAGCCCATTTTGCCCGTGGCGCAGAACGCGCAGCCAAGCGGGCAGCCAGCCTGCGAGGATACGCACGCGCTCCAAGTCCTGCCCGGGCGCATTAAAACCGTTTCTATGCGCAGGCCGTCTTTAAGCTGCAGCAAAGCCTTATACACAGGGTCTTTTTTTGAGGCCTGTATCAGGACGGGTCTGAAAGACAAAATATCCCCGCTTTCCTTCAGCAGCGCGCGCAGCGCGGCGGGCAGCGCGGCGGCGCAATCCCAGTCCCGCGCGCCGGCGCGGAAAACGGCCGCCCTTATCTGCGCAATGCGGTAAGCCGGAAAACCGGCGGATTTGACAGTATCTTTTACCTTCTCAAAGTCCATAAATATAGTTTAGCAAATTGTAATGAAAATTCCCCGCTTAAAGCGGGGAATTGATATATAACCAGGCAAGCCTGCCCTGTTATTATTTACAGCTGCACGTGCCGCCGGCTCTCACGATGCAGCAGATATGTTTGTCCATTTCCCACCCGTCCGGCAGCTTGATATTTTGTTTAGACAGCCATTTATCAAACTTCGTTTCTATATTAAATGATTTTTTAAGTTTTTGTACGGCGGAAACGGTTATCCAGTTTACCGGAGTTACCGTATCGTCGCCGTATTTTTTAAAAGAATCCATAATAGCCTCTTCCGCTTTTTGCCATTCTTGCAGAGCAAAGAGAAGAAGGTTCTTTGCGGATTCAGAATCATTATTGCTTTCTTCTAACAGATACACGTTATAAGCCAGTTTTATCAATGCGTCATATTTGTCTATGGTCTGATTTGTCTGGCTTTCAGCAATTTTTTTCTTTACCGCTTTCTCTACTTTAACCATTTCTTCTTTTTGCCGCTTCTTGGTTTGTTTTAGCTGCCCGTCGTTTACATTTGCTATTTGGGCAAACGAAAACAAACAAAATATCATTAATGCTGCAACTGACATCGCTATTTTCTTCATCTTTTTGTCCTCTTTATTTGATAAATTAGCTTT
>JAIRLH010000013.1 GCA_031259485.1 Elusimicrobiota bacterium | reverse complement strand
GTGTAATTGTCCTCCGGAGCGGGGGGAAGCACGCCGCGCGTACGCCCAAAGGCCGTTGACGGCTTTTTGGTCAGCCCGTAAAATTCCCCGGCTTTGCGCAGGTATTTGGCCAAAGAGTTTTCCGACACCACGACAGGCAGAGACCCCTCGGAAGAGGCCTCGTCCCCGTCCACGGCGGCGGGCGGGAGCGGGGAAGCAATATCGTCCGAGAAAATCGCCGGCAGCATTAAAAACAGCGCGCAAGCCGCTGCCGCGCCGCCAATAAGGCCGTATCTTTTTTTAAATTTGATTTTCACAGATAACCCCCTGCGCAATGTGAATATGGAATAAAAGTAAAATCAAGAGCAATGACGCTCTTAACATTCTTAACCAAAAGGGCCCGCCACAAATACGCAGGCCCCCTTGCAAAGCTGTACGGCAAAAATGCTTAAGACCGCAAAATGCCGCCGGCGCGAGCCGCGCAGCCTAACTCCTTGCCGCCGGTACGGAAAGCAGATTATGGAAATTCCCCTCATATGGATTTGCCGCGCCCGTATAATCTGTCCGCCGAATCCCTTTATCTATTCCGTTTTTAAGCAGTTCTTCAATATTAAAAGCAAAAAACGCTTTCTTATACCTTTCAACGTTCTTGCGCGGCGGCAAGCGTAAGAGTATTGCCGTCATAGTCGGACTGATAGCCGCCTTCGCAGTAGTTGATGGAATCGCAACAGTTTTTGACAAAATCCACTCTTGCGCGCGGACCTTTTAAATCTATATATTCAAAAATATTGTACATGCGCCGGCCGTTGGCGGAATTATAGACGGGATTATACTTCGGGGCTTCCCTGTCCGGCGCGTCGTTGGCGGGGTTTGGCGTGCAGGACATATTGGGCTTACCGGTGCGCGCAATCCAGTCATTAAAACTTGCAAAAACCCGGAAGTCCCTCAGCGGCATAATATTTTCATACCCGCCCTGCGCGGCGGCATAAAGCGGCGCGGACGCCGCAAACAAAACCAAAGCCGTTATTCGCAATAAGGCCGCGGATTTTAAATTCATAGATTCCCCTCAATTTTATTTTCCGGATTGGCCGTTGCGGCGGCCACCGCTTCTTTTAGCTTGTCTTTTTTTATAACTTCTTTTTTATCATGCGCGGCTTGCAGCATCCCCCGCACCGCGCCTACGACGGAGTCCGCAAAATCCTCTATGCCTTCGGGCGTGGGAATATTGCCTTCAAACACGGCGGCGTGTAAGCCGAAATCCTGTAAATCCTCCTGCACCGGGACGGTGGGGACTATCAGCAAAAGATTATCTTTATCTTCTTCCTTCACGCTTGCCAAATCCATAATATTTTCGTTGGAGGCGGCATTGACCGCGCCGGTACCCAGCAATGCCTTTATCATATTATCATAATAGCAACCGCGCGGCATAGTGGCATTACCGCCGTCAAAAAACGCATAGGAAATACCTTGTTTGCCGAAACCTTTTACAAGTTTTTGTATCTCATCCGCGCGCCTGTCAAAAGCGGCGTCGGCATTATAACAAATTTTTGATAAATCCCCATCCGAATAAATACTTTTAAGGACTTCCCTATTCTCTTCCAGCAAAACTGAGCAGGGAGCAGGATTACCTACGACGCTTTTAATATTATTGGGCAGAAGCCAAGGGTCAGACAGAATAGCGCCCGCGCTGTCCTGCCCCTGGAAGACTATAGTATCGTTAAGATACTTTTTACTCAGAATACTGCGTATATTGCTGTTTTCGGGCAAAATATTATTCGTGGTATTATTTAGGATGAAAACCTGCTTTTCGTTTTCCGGCTGGCAGAAAGCGCAGGCAGGTAACGCAATAAACAGGAATAAAATAATCTTTTTCATATAATATAATCCTCTATAATCCTCTGGCAAAATTACGGAAATAAAATCTCTCTTTATATAAACTAATAAAAATACGCAATTATTACAAGGGTCAAAAGACCCTATGCGACTAGGTCTTTGGGCCTATTTTTCCATATAACTTTCTTCTTGGGCTGCCGTCTCTGCGCCGGTTCTGGTTATCTCAACCTTCTCAAGTTCAACATTATAGTTCTTGCCTAATACGGGGGGCGGCATTCTTATATCCGAAAGAGAGCGGACGCCGCCCGCCTGCGCGGCTGCCGCATCGGCCTTTTGTTGCGGCTCGTAATAATTGTGTTTCATATAGTCCTCATTCTCCGCCAGAAGCTTCTGTGAGGGCCGAGGTGCGGCGGCGTCTTGCCGCGTCTTCACTCCCGCCACTGCGACACGTGCGCCGGCCGTATAAACTTTCGCGCCGACATACTGCGCGCCGGCCAGCGAATTGCTTTGAACGTCAGAAGTTATGCCGACGCGCGCGCCGCCCGCAACTCCGTAGGGAGAGCCTGCCGCGCCGTAGGCTTTTGCCTGCGCGCCCGCGCGGATTTCGGCGTATTCCCTGTCGTCAATCGGTATATAAGGATTTGACTGCGCGGAGCTTTTCCGGCTTTCAGGCAGCGGCGTCAAAATAGGTTGTTTGCCCGTGTAAACCGCGCCGCGCTCAAAAAACTTTGCCAGCTCTACGGGCCCGTTCTCGGTTATGGCCCATTCCTTACCGTGGGAGCGCAGGAAATCATAAGTTTTGCCGTTGAGGGTTATTGCGTCCTTCTCGCTGAGATACGCGGGCATTTTAGCCTTTTCCTCCGCCGCTATGCCCGCCTCAAAAACGGCGCGAAGCCCGCTTTCATGCGTTGCTCCGCCGCCGGCGGTTTGTGATACGCTGAGGCGCGCTTTAGTTTCCGCCTCCTGCTTTTCTGCGGAGGATTGCACGGCTTCCGCAGCAAGTCTTAATCTTTCCAAGAGAGGCAGGCCCGCGTGAATATCCCCATCTTGAGCGGCCGGAGCTGACGCGGGGCGTCCTTCGGCCGTCCGCGCGGAATAGAATTGATCAAAACCGTAAAAGTCAGATATCTTGTCAATGCCGTCGGCGATAATATCTTTTGTCCGGCTTTCCCGCGCGGCGGCCTGCGCTGCCGACGCAGAATCGTCCCGAATATCCGCGCGCGGCAATATAAGCGGCAGGGAAAGAAACACAATCAAAATAAAGGCTGCAATTTTAAGCATAGTATTCCACTGAAAATTCATAAACAAAACATCACAAACAGCCATAAACGCCGGCCGCAAAAACGGACAAATCGCAAAGACAAAAACCGGAAACCGCCCTTAACTTATATTATGAACAAAAAATACCCCTTTTTCAAGTGGTTGTTGGCTAGCCCTATAATTAAATCATCATTGCGAGGAACAATGAAAAGGCTTAAAGCAAAACCATATCCTCAAGCTCGGCGCCGTTGGAGATCAGCTTGAGTTCCGGGTACGGATATGTGTCGCGGCATATAGCCTTCAAGCGCTCCAGAAAGCCGCGGGCTTGGGCCGTAAAGTCCTCGTATCTTTTGACGCGCGCGTAATCATTGCCGTCAAACAAATCTATATGCGTAAGCGCGATTTTCGTCGCGCTGTTAAGCATTATGGCGCGGCGGGCGGTTTCGTCCTCAAAGCGGCCTATACGGCGCAGGCGTTTGCTTACGCTGCCGACTTCGCAGCCTTTGCCGTGGTATTTGGCAAGCTCGGTTTCGTCAAAAATTTCCGCGTCCATAGGGCCCGGGCCGACGCGGCTGACATAAGGTTTAAAGATTACCCAGCAGTCGCGCACGGATTTAGGGCCCAGCCCCGCCTCGCCCAGGAAAGTGGCGGCGGTGGTGTCGCGCGACGTCACAAAAGGATAAGTGCCGTGGAAAAGCGAAAGTTTGACGCCCTGAGTGCCTTCCACCAGAATATCGCCGCCGCGCGCCAGGGATTTGTTGAGCAGCGCGGGGACGTCCCGCACAAATTCTTTTAGAAGCGGCTCGTCCTTGGCGAAGCGCAAAGGCCGGCGCTCAATACGCTCTTTTACGGCCTGGCCCAGGCCGGTGCCCACGCTGCCGACGGAAAGCATAAAATGCTCGTCGCCCTTTTCGGTATCGGTATGGCGGTCTTCTATCAGCACGGCCATGGGGTCTATTATAAGGCGGTCTTTGACGCCGGTGACCTCAACTTCTTTAAGCAGCCAATCGGTTTTGGTATATGCGCCCGCGCCGAGCACAAGTTTGGTTTTGGGATTAAGGAAACCGGAAGGTATATTTTTTAAAGTATATTTATTGCCCTTATGCAGTACCGTGTGGCCGGCGTTGGGGCCGCCGATACGCACGCAGTAATCATAATTGCCTTTGTAGGAAAGATAGGCCGATATTTTGCCTTTGCCTTCGTCGCCGCCCTGTCCGCCGGATACTATGTCTATCATACTCATGCCTTCCTTGCCAGCGCGCTCGCCGCGCCGGTATAATTTTTTACGTCAAGTTTTTTAAGTTTATTCTTTACGTCTGCCGGGACGGAAAGCCCCTCTATAAAAGCCGCTATATCGGCTTTGGTGATTTTTTTGCCGCGCGTGAAATCTTTGAGCTTTTCGTACGCGCCTGCCACGCCGTGCGCGCGCAGTATCGTCTGTATGCCTTCGGCAAGCACTTCAGGGTGCCGCTCAAGCATGGCGGCGGCGGCAGGGGCGTCAATATCAATTTTGCCCAAACCTTTCAGCAACGCTCTCCAGCCCACGACGCAATAGCCGAAAGCCGGCCCGATATTGCGCTGCACGGTAGAATCCGATAAATCCCTTTGCAGCCTTGAAACGGTTAATTTGCCGCTGAAATAGCCAAACAAAGCATTTGCCAGCCCCAGATTGCCTTCGGCATTTTCAAAATCAATCGGGTTAACTTTCTGCGGCATGGCGGAGGAGCCGATTTCACCCGCAACCGCCCGCTGCTTTATAAGCCCGTCGCTGATATAGCGCCATACGTCCTGCGCAAAGTCAATAAATATCATGTTAACGCGACGCAGATTGTCAAAAAGCTCGGCATAAGTATCGTGCGGGTCTATCTGCGTGGAGACTTCCCACGCAAAAATCTTGGTCTTATGACCTTTGTTCAGGCCGCTTACCAAACCCGCCGCCAAACGCGGCCAGTTGATATTGTTAAATGCGGCGCTGTGCGCGTTGAAATTGCCCACCGCGCCGCCCAGCTTGCACGAAAGCCGCTGCTTTTTAAGTTGCTCCAGCTGGCGGGCCAGGCGGTATTCAAAAACCTTAAATTCTTTGCCGAATGTCGTCGGCACGGCAGGCTGGCCGTGCGTGCGCGCAAGCAGCGGCGCGGACGCGTATTTTTTGGAGATGGCGAGCAGAATTTTTCTTACTTCAGCTAAAATAGGCAGCAGGACTTGTTCAATGCCGTCGCGAATCATGAGCGCGTAGGAGAGGCTGTTTGTATCCTCAGAAGTCATGGCAAAATGCAACCACTCCAGCCGGTTTTTTAGGCTTGTGCCGGACAGCTTGTCCTTAAGATAATATTCCACCGCTTTGACGTCGTGGTTTGTGGCTTTGATATTTTTGTAACCCTTAAATTCTATATCATGCACTATTTTAATATCCACAGCAGTCGGGCTATGGAGTGAGCGCAGCAGGGATTCTTCTTTATTGTTAAGGCTGAATAGGCCGGCTTTGGAAAGGGCAATAAAATACTCGCACTCTACCTGAATGCGCGCGCGCAAGAGGGCCTCTTCCCCCAGCAGTTGGGAGAGCGCTGTTAATTTGGGCGCATAGCGGCCGTCTAAAGGATTCAATACAGGCATACCTTAGGTATTATACAAAAGAAAAACCGCAATTGCCCGCAAAATATATTATGGAAGAAATCCGTAATTTCTATGTCAGACGGCACAAGGCTATTCTAAACGATATTTATTGTTATAGTTTGTAATTTTCACTTCTTTCAGTTGCGCACCCCAAATCGGCAGGATTTCCTTTAATGCCGCCAAGACTTGCGCAGAGTGCTACGGATTCCGGGCCTCTCTTACCATATCCGCTGCTGCTTGCGCCGCACCAGATGGAATCATTTTTCATGCAATAGACTATAGTATATCTTAAAGGCAATCTTTCCAGTAAGACTCCTCTGTTCGCACGGACGACTTCATTACTTGGGCCAATATGTATATTAAAGTGTCTCATGGTTCCAGATAAAGAAATATCTAAGTCATTAATATCGTTTGTATATTGCCCCGTAAGCAAATAATATCTCTGCTGGGCTTGGCCGACAGCTTTGGCTATCGCAATGCCTTCCGTCATGCGGGTTTTTTCTATAGCTTTTAGATATTGCGGCAAAGCAATATACAAAATCAATTTTAAGAACGCGTACTG
>JAIRLH010000077.1 GCA_031259485.1 Elusimicrobiota bacterium | reverse complement strand
GAAAACAACTAAAAATTAGATTATAGACAGACAGACAGACAGACAGACAGACAGACAGACAGACAGACAGACAGACAGACAGACAGACAGACAGACAGACAGACATGTTCTCTTTTAATTGCGTTTTTGCTTTTCATAAATGTAATACTTATGTCACTCCAAATATTACTTCAAATCTATTTTTATAATTTGCAAGATTATATAACAATTATATATTATTTTATTTTGAATTGTCTTTTCTTATTCAATAATGATAAAATTATCATATCTTAACTATAAAGGAGATTATATGCAATATAATTGGGATAGCGCGCTTGAAACAGGTCACGAGTTGATAGATAATCAACACAAACAATTGTTCGCCAAACTTAACAGTTTAGTCGACGCGTACGATAGCAATAAAGGGAAAGCGGAATTGGAAAAAACGCTGGAGTTCCTTGCGGCTTATACTATCAAACATTTCGCTGACGAAGAAGAACTACAGGTTAAATATAATTATCCGGACTATATGCGCCATAGAACCATTCATTCGGATTTTAAAAATACAGTTAAAGATATGGTTGAGCAACTCAAACAAAACGGCTATAACGATAAGCTGATGGAAGAAACTATCGTTGTCGTCGCGGACTGGCTGCTTAATCACATCAAAGGCGACGATTTTAGAATGGCGGCTTATGTTAAAGCCCACAGCAATATGTAATATCAGCTATTTTTCCGGTTCAGCCGAAGTAGGCGCAAGATATTTATTCAGCTTTTGACTTAATTCTTTGAAGTCAATAGGTTTGCCTATGTGACCGTTCATACCGGATTCAACAGCTTTTCGCACGTCTTCTTCAAAAACATTAGCCGTCATTGCTATAATCGGAATTGATTTTGCCCTGTTTGCGTTCATAGCGCGGATTTTGCGTGTGGCTTCGTAGCCGTCCATTTCAGGCATTTGTATGTCCATTAGTATTAAATCGTATTTATCCGGGGCCGCGGCGAATATATTTACGGCTTGCGTTCCGTCTTCAGCTATGTCTATTTCTACCGAAGAAGGTTCAAGCGAGGCTGTAACGATTTCCCTGTTTATATCCAGATCTTCAACCAATAAAATACGCTTGCCGGATAGATTTATGATTTCGTTCAAGCTCTTATCATCGGTATCATTTATTTCGCGTTGTTCATCGGTTTTAATTTGACAAGACGGAGACGTTAAATTTAAGATGAAATAAAACTCAGAGCCTTTGCCAAGTTCGGATTTAAGATGTATTTCGCCGTCCATCGCTTCAACGATTCGCTTTGATATTGCAAGCCCAAGCCCTGTGCCGCCGAATTTGCGCGAAGTTCCATTTTCCGCCTGTTCAAAAGAATTAAAAACGCGCAATTGTTGTTCGGTAGTCATTCCTATTCCGTTGTCCGCAACGGATACTCTTATAGTGTGAATTTGATTTTCTGTTTTAAGCGTATTTGCACGTAAAGTTATATTGCCGCCTTCCGGCGTAAATTTTATGGAATTAGAAATAAAATTTGTAATAACCTGCGCGATTCTCTGTTCGTCCCCCACTAAAATATTTGGAATATTTTCGTCTATATTTACGGTAAAATTTTGCTGTTTTTCTCTTGCGCGAAAAGCAATAATATCGTTCACGCTAGCTATCATTTTTCTAAAGTCAAATTCCGCTTTATAAATATTAATTTTGTCGGCTTCTATTTTTGACATATCTAAAATATCGTTAATAATGCCAAGCAAATGCACCGAAGCCTTTTCAACTTTGTCAAGGCAATAATTCTTTTTTTCTATGTCTTTTGCGGTTTTGCCTATATGAGTCATTCCTATAATTGCGTTTATGGGCGTTCGTATTTCGTGGCTCATATTTG
This sequence comes from Elusimicrobiota bacterium, assembly GCA_031259485.1. Taxonomy (GTDB): domain Bacteria; phylum Elusimicrobiota; class Elusimicrobia; order Elusimicrobiales; family Elusimicrobiaceae; genus Proelusimicrobium. The sequence goes on along the minus strand of JAIRLH010000077.1, from coordinate 6,804 downwards.
CTAAAAAATCCCCTTTCGCTTTGGCCAATGACAAAGCCTTCTCGCGTTCGGCGGCGATCGTTTTGTTCATTTCATTATGAATGATGGCGTTCGCTATAAATAAGCCGGTAGATTTCAACATATATACTTCGTTTTCAGAGAATGTTCTTTCTTTTTTTCTATCGTCGTAGCCTATATATCCCCAAAATTCGTTATTTAAAAATATCGGTACTGCGAGTATTGAAATTATATTGTGTTGTTCGAGCCTTTGGCGCTCTTTATCCGGCAGATTGCGCACGGGCCCGTTTATGTATTTACCTTGCAAGAAAATTGTTTCCCAGCTTGTTAAAGCGTCGCTGTAAGCGGCCGTAAGTTGAAAATTTTTACTTTGCGTTATATTCAAGTCTTCCGCCCATTGAAATAGATAAGAGTAATAGATCTTTCCGTTTTCAAAATGATTTTTGTACACGCGAACTCTGTCAACGTCCACGCTGCGGCCTATTATGGCTAGAGATTTCCATAAATCTTCTTCAAAGCGGCTTTCTTCCGAAGCAAGAAGTATGTTTGCCGTTTCGTTTACCGCGTGGAGAAAAGCCGCTTGTTTTGTGTTGATGATTTTGAGCTGTTTGTTTTCTTCTAAAATGTCGTTTATATCCATTTTTATCGTTCGTCTTTTTTAAAATAATTTTGGCAAAATCAATTTAAATTTACATTATAGAGCATAAAAACTTCTATAAAAAAATCTCGCTAAATAATATTTACATTATATTATTTTATATTATCAATTCATAATCTTTTGAGCCTAATCCTATTTTTTCCGCGTGATTTATGCAAACTTGCCAAGTTGTGGCCGGGGTAAGATTTTTAAAATGATCGTTATAAGCATTTTTGCGCGCGGCAAGCAGACTGCCGATTTGAACATTCTGATTATTTACCGCTTTTTATTTATCACTTTGGCTCACGCGCTGTCTATTGCCACCGGATCGAAAGAAACGAATATCTCGGCATCGGGCACAATGGCAACGTCGTTTTCGGAATGATAATCTCAGTAAGGCGAAATATCTATGGCAAGGCTTATATGAAAGTGCGGGCGTCCGTTCAAAACGGCTTTGGAATATTCCGCCACTTTTTTATTCAAAATATCAAACGATTCATCAAAAGCGGGTTGGACCGCGTCGGTAGGACAAACGCCTATGCATCTGCCGCAGCCGACGCATTTATTTTGGTCAATAGATCGCTTTGCCCGCGGATTTAATAAGACGCGTTAGTTTTTAAGGCAGCCCTTCGCCGAGTTGGCTTCTCGTATCGGTAAAATATACTTTTGATTTTGCGCCCATATGATAACCTCTCATATATTATTTTAAAATTAATTTTATATAATTATTAAAGCATAACAAAATTAATATTTAGAATGAAAACTTTTAAATATTATCGCAAGTCTCGATGAAAAAAAAGTATTTGACTTTTTGAAAGAAAAAGCGAATATTAAATAACCGAATCAAACTTGTCCGCGAAGTTTATAATCTGGAAATATTCTGGAAAGTATGGAGGAGTAAAAATGAAATATATTATCGCAATACCAACGGCCAACGGCCAACGGCCAACGGCCAACGGCCAACGGCGCACATCGTTAAATGTAAGTAAATTCCACTTTCTAAAAAATTCCGCATTTACTTTAATAGAACTTCTCGTTGTTGTACTTATCATCGGAATACTCGCCGCTATTGCTCTTCCGCGATATCAAAGGACTGTTGAAAAATCCCGTTTTACAAAAGTCAAACAAAACTTAGTCACTTTGTACCAAAGTGCAAAAAGATATCAATTATTAACCGGCAGTTTCCCGACATTGATAGAGGAGTTGGACATTTCCTTTTCTGGTGAAACACTCAAAAAACTTGTAAACATCGGCGGGGTTCCTATTGACAGCAGTCAGGTAAAAGTTGATAATTTTACATATGGAGTAGTTAACAGCGACAGGGCTTGGCAAAATGCCCCATTGAAAATGGTTTATGCAGCCTATACCTATAAGAATTGCATGCTTTTAATTGGTACTTTTGGCAATCAAGAGGGCACTTACTGTCATTGCCCGATGGGTGAAACCGCCGAAAAATATTGCGGGGAAATACTGCAGGGAACTGTTCGCTCGGGAAATCAAGCCGGTTATGCGGTTTATTTGATCCCTTGATTTATTTCAAATTATTTTTTACGCGCGCAAAAAAGCAGCTGCTTTTGTCTTCTTTCAACAAAATTTTTTGAAAGCCTGCCGAAGTAAAAATTTCTATAATTTCATTTTGCGTCGGGATAATGTCTTTTTGCTGAGAGAACAACGCTTGAAACGGTTTTAGTAGGTTTTAATATCCGCAATTTTGATTTGCCTAAACTGCGCAATGCTTATATACTACACAAAATTGGCGCTGCCCAATTGTTTGCTGCCAAAAACAAACCCGCTGTATGATGTGATGTTGGGGTTCTTATACAACTTCACTACGGAAAAAGCCGGGGTCAACGGGATTTGAACCCGCGGTCTCTGCCTTGACAGGGCAGCGTGTTAAACCAGGCTACACCATGACCCCAAAAATGCCAAAAATATTGCGGCTTTTTGTCAGGATAATCACCGCAATAAATATATTGTATATTAATTGCTCCCGTGCCGTCAACTGGATGTGAGATTGTTACGTCGGATTTTGTCATAGCGGAATGGTTCTATCCGGGATCTGGCAGCAACTTCCCGACTGACAATTCTGCGGGAGTGATAAGTTGGTATTTGACGCTACAGACCCAGCTTTTTTATTTCCCGCTCCAAATCCTCGGCGAATTGCGTTTTAAGCAACTCGCGCGGTTTGCCGTAAGCGACTTCCAAACTGTCGTCGTATCGCACGGCGGCGCGGGCCATATTTTGCAGTTCTCCAAGAATTTTAACGCACAGATCGCGCAAAGCCGCCTCAGCCTTCGCTATAATATTTTGAGAAAGCGCGCCTGGCGTACGCACCAGCAACACTTCACACTGTGGGATAAAGCGTATGATATCCAAAGCCGCGTCGCCGAAGCCTGGCGGCATGTCCAAAATTAAATAATCCAACTGCTGCCAGCGCGTAACAGTCAGCAGTTCCAGTATGGCGGAGGTTATTTCCTCCCCGCGCAGATTTACGGCTTTGTTCCGCGCGAAAAACGCCGGCGTCATAAATTTTACGCCGTTTATCACGGGCGGCTCAAGGCCCTCAATTTCCTGCGGGAACCGCGCGCCCAGCCCCAGAATAATATCGTCGCACGCGCCGTTGAAATCCAAATCCATCAGGCCGGTTTTTTTGCCGCGTTCGGCCAGTAATAAAGCCAAAACGCAGGCTACGCTGCTTTTGCCTACGCCGCCCTTAAAGCCCGATACGGCAATAATGCGTTTCACGCCCGCAAGCCGCCCCTGCACGGCGGAAATTTTGGGGTCTAAATTAAGCTTAATATCCATTTAATTTTCCCCCTTGATTTCCCTGATATACACGCCGCGCCCCTGCGTAATTTTAAAATCGGGCGAGCCGCATTTATTGCACTTTATATAAAGTTTCGCCATCTCAGGCAGGAAGTGAATTGCCTCGCCGGTTTCGTGGTCAAGTTTCTCGCGCTCAAGGCCGAAGATATTACCGCATTTGAGGCAGGCAAATTGCGCGGGTTCCGTCTCAATCACCAGTTTTGCGTTTTCAATACCGCGGTAATTTTTTTTGACTTCGTCAAAAATTTCCGCAAAGGCCTCCGCCGCGATATCCTGTACGGCGCCCAGAACGACGGTTATTTCGTCGACAGTTTTTAAGTTCTGCTCTTTTTTTACTTCCAGCGCGGCTGCCGCCACGCTGTCCGATAAAGCCCATTCGTGCATATTAAAATTTCCCCCATAAAATTTGCTCTGGCTCCAGCTTGACGCCGGTTTTTTTAAACACGCGCGTTTGTATTTCGTCCATTAATCTTTTGATGTCCTCTGGCGCGGCATTGTCGTAATTTATTATGAACCCCGCGTGCTTGGGCGATACCATAGCCCCGCCGGCGCGCAGTCCTTTTAGGCCGCATTTGTCAATAAGCGCGCTTGCAAAATTATCCGGCGGCCGCTTGAACACGCTCCCGGCCGAAGGATAATCCAGCGGCTGCTTTTGTACGCGCTTGTCCAATGTATCGGCGCGGCGCGCCTTCAGCGCGGCAATATCAGCCGCGTGCCGCAGCCGCCAGTTTGCGCCCAAAATTATACAGCCTGCAATATCTTGCACGCGGCGGTAGGCGTGTCGGACCTGAGTTTTGGTCAATATTTTGGTTTCAAGATTTTCGTCAAGCACTGTAAAACTTTCAAGGCAGTCAAAAGTTTCCTGCCCGTAGGCGCCGGCGTTCATGTAAACCGCGCCGCCGCAGCTGCCTGGGATGCCGCTCAGAAATTCCATGCCTTCGCAGCCGGAGTTCACAGCGGCTGCAACAATATTATCCAGCGGCTCGCCCGCGGCCGCGCTCAGCAAAGTTCCTCTGATTTCAAGCCCGCGCATGTTTTTCAGGCAGACAGTTATTCCGCGCAACCCGCCGCCGCTAACAAGTATATTTGAGCCCATGCCAAAAATACGCGCAGGCAAATCCGCGCCGCGCGCGAAGGCTAAAATTTTTTTAAGGCGCGCCGCGTCTTTGGGCAATGCCAAAATATCGGCCGCGCCGCCGGTTTTGTAGGTGGTGTAGCAGGCCATCGGGGCGTTAAAAACGTATTCAATGCCCGCAGGCAGGTTTTTAATTTGCTCTTCCAATTTCATTACATATATTATATAAGATTAATAAAAGGAGACTTTTTATGATAAACGTAAATGCCGGTAAACTGCCTCAGACTACGATAAATTTGGAACGATTAAAAGAAGAATTTTATAATCCTTCCTCCGCGCCGGCGGCGGTTAAGTTCGGCACTTCGGGGCACAGGGGCGTTTTGGGCGCGGGCTTCTGCGCGCTGCACGCGCGCGCCGTCGCGCAGGCGGTGGCGGATATGCATATTTCGGATAAAATCAGCGGCGCAATACTCGTGGGCGGGGATACAAGGCTTATGTCGCGCGCGACGGCGCAAATCTGCGCTTGCGTGCTGGCCGCCAACGGCCTCAAAGTCTTGTTGCCGGATATTGCGGTGCCCACGCCGGTGTTTTCTTTTGAGATTTTATCTGGGCGCGTTTGCGCGAGCCTCAACGGCACGGCCAGCCACAACCCGCCTCAGGATATGGGGCTCAAATACAATCCCGCGAGCGGCGGCCCCGCGCCGGCGGAAATCACCGCGCGCATAGAAAAATCGGCCAATTATTATATGGCGAACCCGCAAAAAATCAAAGAAATACCGCTTGAAGACGCAAAGGAAAAAGGCCTTGTCGCCGCGGCGGACATTATTACGCCTTACGTTAAAGCTGTCGGCAAAAAAATAAATTTTAAAGTTATAAAAGCCGCAAAAATAAAAACCGCCGTACACCCCATGGGCGGCGCGAGTCTGGCTTTTTACGACGCGATAAAAAAAGAATACGGGTTGGATAACTTGGACGTCGTCAGCCGCGATATTGACCCGACTTTTAAATTTATCCCGCTTGACCACGACGGCAAAACGCGCATGGATCCTTCTTCTCAATACCCCATGAAGCCGCTGCTGGATTTGGTCGCCAGCGGCGCGTACTCCTTTGCCGGCGCTAGCGACCCCGACGGCGACCGCTTCGGCTGCGCCACATCAAAAGGCGGGCTTATCCCGCCCAACCACGCGCTGTGCGTCATGTTGGATTATCTGATACGCGCGCAAAAGCCCGCCGCCGGCATGAAGGCCGGCCGTACGCTGGGCACCACGCATCTGATAGATAAAATCTGCGCTGCCGCCGGCCTTGGCGTGCTGGAAGTCAACGTAGGATTCAAATATTTTGTTGAAGGCCTGAGCAGCGGGGAGTTGCTTATGGCGGGGGAGGAGAGCGCGGGAATGTCCCTCGCCAAATGGGTGACGGAAAAGGATGGCATTTTGGCGGTCTTCCTTCTGCTGGAAATTATGAGCGCCACCGGTCAGGACATCGCCGGTCTTTACGAGCAGATTTGCGAGCTGCACGGCGCGCCCGCCTACGCGCGCATAGACATGCCGATAACGGAGCAGATGAAATCGGAATTAAAAAAACTCACCGCCGCCCGCTTTGCTTCTTTGAAGGAAGTTGCGGGCGAGCGCGTGCTTAAAGTGCGCGACACCGACGGCATTAAAATCTATCTGGAGGACAGCTGGCTCTTGGCGCGCCCGTCCGGCACGGAGGCGATTGTAAAATTCTACTGCGAAAGCTTCCGCGGCCCGCGACAACTGGATAAAATAATAGCCGAGGGCGGAAAAATATTCGGTATTTAAGCAATTGCATTTATTGCGGATTTTTTGTATGTTTTAAGTAGGGATATTTGAAGTAAGGTTTATAAAATTAAAACGTTTTTGGGTGTTCCGCCTTAACTGGCGGGACAAGCTTTTGGGATACCAAAGGCACTACGAAATCCAAAAACAGCTCGTTATTAAGCACAAGATACAAGGAAGTCATGAGCCTTGCGTCTTGTGCTGAATGTTTCCCGTCCGCAAGGGCGGGAAACTACGGCTGTTATACTTTGGGTCTTTTAGCGGGCTCAAATATAGCGGCCGTTTTTGTTTGTAATTGTCATTCAATCGGCGTCACCCCTTTGTCATTCCCGTAGAGTTTTTGGGCGGGAATCTGAAAAAAAGACCAGATACCCTCTAAAAGACATGAGGGTATGACAAAAGAAAGGGCAATGATAAAATAGCACGGATTTAAAACATTCGTTTTATTTTTTGTGATTCTGCATGAAGCG
>JAIRLH010000046.1 GCA_031259485.1 Elusimicrobiota bacterium | reverse complement strand
GTCTTACCTCCGTGGGTTTACTTTAATTGAGCTTCTTGTTGTTGTTCTTATCATCGGCATTCTCGCCGCTATCGCTCTGCCTCAATATCAAATGGCGGTGGAAAGAGCAAGATTTAGAGAAATACAAACAGCGGTGGGAGCTTTGGCAAGAGATTTTGAAATGTATTATTTAACGCACGGAGAATATCCCCCAGCTGATACATGGAACTCAACTTGTCCAAAATTAAACATTGATATACCGGGATGCAATTGTTCCCAAGCCGGAGCTTATCTTCCTTGCATGCATTTCAAAATTGATATGTATTACTTTGGTGAGCAAAATCTTGTTGCAGTGTCGTTAAACGATGGACTCATTGAACACGCCAATAATTATACTTATTCCCAGTGGCTACAAGAAACTGCATATCCTAACAGAAAAGAATGCTGCGTAAGAATAGCATCTAACGCTTATGATAAATGGGCTAAATTCTGCAAAAGCCTAAGCGCTGAAGAAAATTACGATAGATCGGGAAATAACTTTAGATGCTGGAAATTATAGTTGCAAAAACATTTTCAATTATTCTTAATTAAATTCAGCAGATGCGTTTACATAAAAGATTTTTTTAATTTGAGCGTCCATAGCCGGCGGGAAGCGGCGCCTTTCATATAAAAAACTACGGCTTATACTCCGCAAAATCAAGCACTATTGCAAGCGTAAGCCTCAGCTGGTGATAAAGATCTTCGTCGGCAATACGCTCATCCACCTGATGCGGGCCGCCTTCGCCGGTCTTGTCCATGCGGGGACCTATGCCGTAAGTTATTACGCCGCGGCGTCTTAAAAACTCGCTCTCGCTCGTCGCCGGGCCTATGCCGGACAGCGTAAGCGCGCCGGGGTTTACCTGCTCAACCGCGCGCTCAATGGCTCGCAAAAGAGGGTCATTGCCCGAAGTATCCGGCTGCGGGAAGGGCAGCTGCGGCCGCTCGGATATCGTAAGCATAATGCTGTCGTCATTATCAAATAAACCAGCAAGCGAGGCAAAAAACCGCGTCGGGTCGGTATCTGGCAACAGACGGCAGTTAAGCGTGGCATAAGCCTCGGAGGATACCGCATTGCTTTGCGCGCCGGCGGTAATAACCGTGGGCGAAATAGTGTCCATAAGCTGGGTTTTAAAAAAATTGTCCTCGCTTATAATACGCGCGGCCTGCTCGCGCTGCATATAATCGGAGGAGTTAAGGAAAATAGCCATAGTAGTTTTTGCGTCGTCGTCCTGCAGCGGGTAAACCTTTTCAAAAAATTTCATGGTGAAAGGCGTCGCGTGCAGCGGCGGAGTATAGGCCTCTATCTTTGAAAGCGCCTGAGAAAGTTTGTAAATAGCGTTATTATCGGCCGGCGCGGAGGAATGCGCGCTCTCGCCGTAGGCTGTCACAAGAATATCCATGTACATTTTTGTGGCCGCCTCAACGAACATTATGCTGCCCCGGCTCTCTTCTATAAATCCGCCGCCTTCGTTGAGCGCGTAGCCGGCTTTGAGTTTATGCGGATATTTATCATACAAAAATTTCATGCCTTTGGCGCTGCCGTTTTCTTCATCGGCGGTAAACACAAAGATTATATCGCGGTTAAGCCTTATTTTATTTTGCTTAAGCCACGCCAGTATCGTCAGATTTACCGCGGCGTAGTTCTTGGCGTCGGTTGAGCCCAGTCCGTAAATGCACCCGTCTTTCAAAACGGCTTTTGCGGGCAGGGTCGCCCATTCGCCTTGCACGGCGGCGGTGTCAAGATGGGCAAGCATTATCAGCGCGTCCTGTTTTGGCGCTTTTTTATCAGCCTTGAGGACGGCGATAAGGTTGGCGCGCGGCTTTTCCGCGCGGTAGATATCCCAGTCTATATTATTTTTGTTCAGTACTTGATAAATATAGCGCGCGGCGATGATTTCCTCCGGCTCGGGCTGCGCGGTGTTTATGTTTATGAGATTTATAAGATGTTCTTTTACGGCGGCGTTGAGCGGGCCGTAATCAATATCCCGCGGCTGCGCCGCCAGCAGGGCCGGCATGAAGAAAAGGAAAAGCGGCAGTAATTTTTTCATTTTAATTCAAATTTTATTTTAGAGCCTTCCGTTATCTTATGCCTACGCGCGCCGCCGGCCGCAAGCTCCAGCACATACCGCCCGTAGCCCGGGACATAGGCCACCTGATGCTCGGGCGTGTAAGAATAGGAACGCGGCACGCCGGCCGCGACGGAATAGACGCTCCCGTCGGCGTTTATAAAAATTATATCAAGGTCTATAAAAGTGTTCTTCATCCAAAACACGCGCGGTTCTTCTTCTTCAAAGACAAAAAGCATGCCGCTGTCTTCCGCCAGATATTCGCGGAACATAAGGCCTCTTTCGGCCTTTTGCGCGGTGTCGGCTATTTCCGCCTTTATCACAAAACCGTCTGGCAGCGTGATTGCGGTTTTCTTATATCCGCCGCACGCGCACAAGACGCAAAGCAACGCCGGCAATGCTAATTTCTTCATACTTACAGTTTACAAAAAAACTTTGCGCATGTTATAATGTACTTAGCATGTACGCTTGATATAAGGAGAAACAGCAATGATAAATTACAAGAGACTTATGGATACCTTCCTTGAGCTGGCTAAAGTTGAAGCCCCGTCTTACGAGGAGCTGCCCATGCAGCTGCTTGCCGAGAAAAAGTTAAAAGCCATCGGCTGCAAAGTAAGCACCGACAACGCAGGCAAAACTTTCAAAACAAATGCCAAAGGCAATGTAATCGCCTCTCTGCCCGGGACTATTAAGTCCGCGCCGTTTATTTTAGGCGCGCATCTGGACAGCGTTAAGCCCTGCAAAGGCGTAAGGCCCGTGGTTAAAGACGGCAAAGTAGCCTCCGACGGCAGCACCATTTTAAGCGCGGACGACAGGGCCGGCATAGCCATAATACTTGAAGTCATACAAACGCTTAAGGAAAATGAAATACCCCATCCGCCGATTGAAGTGCTGCTTACCTTATGCGAAGAAGCCGGCATGTACGGCGCCAAAGGTTTGGACGCCTCAAAACTCAAAGGCCGCGAAGGCTTGCTTTTGGACAGTAATGATAACGATACTCTCGTGGTACAGGCGCCGGCATCCGTTCAATTTAACGTTGAAATAACGGGCCTTGCCGCCCACGCCGGCGTTGAGCCGGAAAAGGGTATTTCCGCGCTGGAAGCCGCGGCTTACGCGCTTTCAATAATGAAACTCGGCCGCATAGACCCGCTTACCGTCGCCAACTTCGGCGTGGTGAACGGGGGCAGCTCTACAAACGTTGTAATGCCCTCGCTAACTTTGAAGGGCGAAGCGCGCAGCCGCAACATGGCCAGCCTTAAGAAGCAGATTAAACATATGCAAGACTGTTTTAAAAAGGCCGAAAAGAAATTCACCAAAAAAATAAACGGCAAAACCGTTAAAGCCGTTATAGACGTAAAAGTGACCGAGAAATACCCCATGCTTAATATCCCGCTGAAATCCTATTTGATGAATCATATTATTGAACAGGCAAAGAAGCACGGGGTTAAAATGCATACTCATTCCAGCGGCGGCGGATACGACGCCAATATTTTAAGCGGCAAAGGTTTTTTGATGCCGATTATCGGCATAGGCTACCGCGCGCCGCACACGCTGGGCGAATGGCTGGACATTAAGATATTCAACCAGACGGCAGACATGGTGCTGGATATCGTCAGAAATTATAAGAAATAG
>JAIRLH010000026.1 GCA_031259485.1 Elusimicrobiota bacterium | reverse complement strand
GGCGAAAGCGGCATAATCCTGCTGGCCGGCGGAGTAGGGTACGAGGTTAATATGGCCGCCCCCAGCGTTACCGCGCTTGAGGCGGGCCAAAACGCCGCGCTGTACATTTGCGAATCCCTCTCTCCTTACGACGGCGTATCGCTCTACGGCTTCCTGACCAAAGAAGACCGGCAGCTATTTTTGCTGTTCAAGGAATCTATACCCAACACGGGATCCAAAAAAGCTCTTGAATTTTTGGCAAAAGCCCTGCGGAGCGTGGCGGATTTCCACCGCGCTATAGTAAATCAAGACCCAAAAATATTGACGGCTATATTCGGTTTTACCGCCAAAACCGCGCAAAAACTTATAGATTCTTTAAAAGATAAAATGGATTCCATAACCGTTCAGGGCGAGGCAAAAATAAAATCCGCCGAGATACCTTTTATGAGCGACGTTATATCCGCCTTAACGGCTCTAGGATATTCCGCAAGCGAGGCCAGAAGAGCAATAGACGCAATTTACAAACAAGGCGGCGCGGCCATAAGCGTTGAGGAAAATATAAAATTCGCCCTGAGGATACTTAGAAAATGAGCGCAAATAACGAATATCTTGACGTTCGCCAAACCGAAGAAGAAAGACATTCTACAGATTACACTTTGCGGCCAGCGTCGCTGTCCGAATTTGTCGGGCAGGATACGCTTAAAGAAAATTTAAAAATATTTATAAGCGCGGCCCGCGCGCGCGGCGAAGCTTTGGACCACTGCCTTTTTTACTCGCCGCCCGGACTTGGTAAAACCACTCTTTCAAATATTTTGGCGCATGAAATGGGCGTAAATATCAAAGTAACTTCCGGCCCGGTGCTTGCCCGCCCGGGCGATTTGGCGGCAATGCTCACGACCGAGCTTAGCCACGGCGACATACTTTTTATAGACGAAATACACCGCTTAAACCCCGCCGTGGAAGAAGCGCTTTATCCCGCGATGGAAGATTTTACTTTTTTCATAAACACGGGCAAGGGCGCGGGGTCAACCACTTTAAAATTGGCGGTGCCCAGGTTCACGCTCGTCGGCGCGACGACGCGCTCGGGCCTGCTCACCGGCCCGTTAAGGGACAGGTTCGGAATAGTTTTTCATCTCGGGTTTTACGAAGTAAAAGAAATTACGGACATTTTGGAACGCTCCGCGCGTTTATTAAATATAACCGCACAGCGCGAAGGGCTGGAAGAAATAGCCAGACGTTCGCGCGGGACGCCGCGCATTGCAAACCGCCTTTTGCGGCGCGCGAGGGATTTTGCCCAGGTTAAAGGCAGCGGCATAATAGATCTTGATATAGCCGTGCGCGCAATGAACGCGCTTGATATTGACGCCGAAGGCTTGGACACTGTTGACAAAAAGCTGCTTACCGCGCTTATAGAGAAGTTTGACGGCGGCCCCGTGGGCATGGAAAATCTCGCGATTGCGGTTTCGCAGGAGAGCGATACGCTTACCGACGCAATTGAACCTTATCTCATAAAAGCCGGTTTTATCACGCGCACGCCGCGCGGCCGCGTAGCCACGCCCAAGGCGTATAAACATTTGGGCATAAAACCTGCCAGCGGATTATTTTGATATGCGCAAGAATATTATAGTCCTACTTCTTCTTTCGCTTACGTTTGCTTGCGCTTCTTCGGAAATAAAAAATAACAAAAAAGGAATCGCGATACAAGGCAAACCGGTTGCTACGCAGGCCCAATGCGCAAGATTTCTAAAAAAATACAATCCCGACTTGAAACTTAAAACCACGCATAAAAATTTAGTTAAAATTTATTACCAAGAGGGCATAAGGGAAAATATACGCCCCGATATGGCTTTTGCGCAGTCGCTTTTGGAAACGGGCTATTTTAAATTCCCTGCCGGCGGAGACGTTAAAATAAATCAAAATAATTTTGCCGGCCTTGGCGCCACCGGCAAAGGCGCGCGCGGCGCGAAATTTAGAACCATACGTGAAGGAGTGCGCGCGCAAATACAGCATTTAAAAGCATATGCTTCTAAAGAACATCCCAAAACAAAAGTCGTTGACCCGCGCTACCATTTGCTTTACAATGATAAAAATAAAGGCGGCAAAGCGAAAACTTGGAACGACCTGACGGGCAAATGGGCTGTTGACCCAAAATACGGCGAAAAAATTACGGCCATATATAATAAAATATTGGAGCAATAACAAATATGCAAAAGCTGATTGCGCTGATTGTTTTATTTTGCTTTCCGTCCGCAGTTTTTTGCGCGTCTGCAAAACAGCAGCCCGCCAAACAATCATTAGAACAAATGCGCGGCGTATGGATAGCCACGGTTGAAAATATAGACTGGCCGTCCGCAGCCGGCTTAAACTCCGAAAGCCAGCAAAAAGAACTTGTTGATATTTTTGATAAACTCAAAAAACTCGGCTTCAACGCCGTTTTCTTACAAGCGCGGCCCTCCGCCGATACTTTTTGGCCCTCGGAGTTTGAGCCGTGCTCTCATTATCTTACCGGCAAACAGGGAGTTTGCGCGGATTACGATCCCCTCGCGTTTGCAATAGAACAAGCCCATAAACGCGGTTTGCAATTTCACGCGTGGGTAAATCCGTTTCGCGTTGCCAATAATTCCAAAATACAGCTTGCTAAAAATCATCCCGCGCAAAAAAATAAAAACTGGCTGATAAAATATGACGGCAAAAGTTTTTACGATCCAGGCAACCCAGACGCTCGCGCGCACAGCATAAAAGTCATAACGGAAATCGCCAAAAAATATAAAGTTGACGGAATACATCTTGACGATTATTTTTATCCGTATCCTGACGCTAAAAAAACGCCGTTTAACGATAAAAAAAGTTATAAGAAACACGCCAAAAAAGGCCAAAGTTTAGACGACTGGCGGCGCGAGAATATAAATACTTTTATGAGGGATTTAAAAACTTCTCTCAAAGCGGCAAATCCCAAAATTTCATTTGGCGTAAGCCCGTTTGGCATTTGGTGCAATGCTAAAGATTGCGAGGGCGGCTCCGATACCAAAGGTTTTAATTCCAATTTGGTTTTATATTCGGACAGCCGCTCTTGGCTTAACGAAGGACTGCTTGATTATATAGCCCCGCAGATTTATTGGCATACACGGCATAAAACCGCGCCTTTTGGCAAACTTGTGGATTGGTGGGCTTTACAAGTAAAATCCGCTCCTAACAACCCGAAACTTTATATAGGCGTCGCCGCCTATAAACATACCGAAGGCGAATGGAAAAACGCGGACGAACTTTCTTCCCAGATAAAATACGCGCGAAAAAATAAAAACGTCGGCGGTTTTATATATTTCAGCTCTAGTAAAATTTTAAACGGGAAGCGAAATATTGCTAAAACCGTACTTGCGCTTAACAAATAATTATGGCTTTTGAACGTTTTAAAAAATTTAATATTGATAATTTAATTGCAAAAAATCCCGCCGAACCGCGCGACACAAGCAGGTTAATGGTTTTAAACCGCGCGGCAAAAACTATAGAAAATAAAATTTTCCGCGATTTGCCGCAATATTTGAAAGCGGGCGACACTGTTGTCATAAATAATTCCAAAGTTTTCCCCGCAAAGATTTTTGCCAAAAAAACTACCGGCGGTAAAATAGAAATCCTGCTTGCGAAACAGCTTGAGGATAAATTTTCTTGGGCAGTTCTGCTGCGCGAATATAAACCAGGGACAAAACTTTTTTTTGAAGACGGGCTTGAAGGCGAGATTTTTGGCAGTACCGCGCAGGGCGAAGCTGTTATAAAGTTTAACGCGCAAAATATTTTGCCTTATGCGCGAAAATACGGGCAAATGCCGCTGCCGCCTTATATAGAAAAAGCGCGCGCGCGCGCAGGCCTGCCAAAAGCCATAGAAAGCGACAGAGAAAAATACCAAACCGTTTACGCGCAGGCCGAAGGCTCCATTGCCGCGCCTACGGCGGGGTTTCATTTTACTCGGGATTTGCTTAATAAAATTAAAGCAAAGGGCGTGAACATAGTTTATATAACTTTGCACGTCGGCTGGGGAACTTTTAAACCTTTGCGCGGCGAGCCGCGTCAGCACCAAATGCTTGCCGAACTTGCGGAAGTTTCGCAAGAAACCGCGCAAATTATTAACGAAACAAAAACGCGCGGCGGGCGGATAGTTGCAGTCGGCACTACCAGCACGCGCACGCTTGAGAGTTTTGCAAACGCGCAAGGCCGCGTTGAAGCCGGTTTAAAATGGACGGATTTATTTATTTACGGCGATTATAAATTTAAAAGTATTGACGCGCTTATAACTAATTTCCATTTTCCCGATTCCACGCCTTTGTGTTTAGCATGCGCTTTTGCGGGAGAAGATTTCATTTATAATGCCTACTCGCAGGCCGTTGCGCAAAAATACCGCTTTTATTCTTTCGGGGATTCCATGTTGGTTTTATAATAAATTTTATATAATAAAATTATAGATAAAACTGAATATAAATATGTTTAATAATAGATTATTTAAAAACTTCTCTTTAATGAAAGACATGTCTGTCTGTCTGTCTGTCTGTCTGTCTGTCTGTCTGTCTGTCTGTCTATAAATTAATTTTTAGTTGTTTTCTCTCTTTTGTAAAGAGAGAGGGAGACTTAGAGACTTTCGTCTCTAAGTCGGAAGAGAGATTTAATGTAAATTGTTTTAAAAACTATACTAAAAACACATACCCCGCAGGCAAAAACGCCACCCCTCAGAAGGAGGGGAATATAGACCCCGCAATAAATGCGGGGACGAAAAGAGGAATAATTAAATCCCTCGCCGCTAAAGCGGCACTCTTCCCGATTCAAACCTCGAGGACAGGCTCTTTACAAAAAGAAGAAAACTGTAATTTCGCTTTCTCTTCAATTATATATTCTATGTTGTCTCTACGAGCGGGCGTAGCGAAGCGTGGCAATCTACGTACTAATATTAAAACAAACAATCAGATTGCCATTCCTGATAAGAACTTTTGGGGCTTAACTCCAGCTACTATCCATTTTAACTACTTTAACTTGGATTCCCGTTTTCTCGGCAATGACAAAATGTGCTTTAATAAAGCCTTTGCGCGCGCAAAGACTTATTTTATGTACGGAGGCAGTATTATGAACACTATAAACAAAAAAGCGTTTACTTTAATCGAAATGCTTGTAGTCGTATTAATTATCGGCATTCTTGCCGCTATCGCGTTGCCGCAGTATGAAAAAGCGGTGGAAAAATCACGCGCCGCAGAAGCATTAAGCGTGATGAAAACCATTAAACAAGCTCAGGAAGTATATCTATTGATCACTGACAACTATACGACGGATTTCGCCGAATTGGATGTTACGCTTCCCGGCAATCCGTCCGGCGACATATATAATACAAAATATTTTTCCTATGTATTAGTGAAAGAAAGCAACTATATTTACCTTGACATTTATCGTAGAAATAGCAGCTACAGTTATTGGTTCACTTCTATGTTTGATAAAAGCAAATACGGCGTATATCAAAAAGGCGGAGAGTTTTATTGCTCTGCGCGGAGTGAAAAGGATGATGAATTATGCAAAGCACTAGGAGGAGTTTATCTTGGCCGCGAACAGAATATAACCAACAGATATAAAATATAAATAGATTTTATATCGATGGATTTA
>JAIRLH010000093.1 GCA_031259485.1 Elusimicrobiota bacterium | reverse complement strand
GGCAAATCAATATCCACACCTTCAAATGTCAGAGGATAAGAACCATGAGTTAACAGATAAATTTCATTAGCCGCCATTATTGTTCTGATTATTGAAAGCGGTTCCGCCGTACGTGACTTTATTACTGCCGTTCTATACTGTGGCAAAGCAATAGCGGCGAGAATGCCGATGATAAGTACTACGACAAGCAGTTCAATCAAAGTAAAACCACGGATGGATGACTGCGGGTGTTTATATGTCATATTTATACTCCTTAGTTGTAGTTAGCTATTTAGTGAGATGGAGCAATATAAACTATGATATTAATAATTTCTCAACTTGTCAATACAGAAAAACGGGGTTGTAATTACTCTCTTTAGTAAAGGGAGTGTGGAGGGATTTAATTATTTATTTCCCTTTTTTCAAGTTTGTCCCCAAAGGTTTTAATTGAGGAAGCGGTATCGGCGCAGCCTACGGGGTATTTGTTTTTAGTATAGTTTTGAATTAGTTATCAAACAGATAATTTAATATAATATATAAAATTAATATAACGGAGATTTAATATGCTTCCTTCAATCGTTTCAAATATTCAGTCAAAAATTTTATGGCTTATTAGTCCGGATACTTTGCTTTCCGCGGCCGGCATAGCTTTTGCGCTGGGGCTCGTTATCTTCGTGCACGAGCTGGGGCACTATCTGGCGTGCATACTGCTCAAAATCAAAGTGGAGGAATTTGCCATGGGCTGGGGCAAAGTCCTCAAACAGTGGAAACGCGGCGATACGATTTACTCATTGCGCGCAATTCCCGTGGGCGGTTTCCTTAAACCCGCGGGGGAATTTTACGCTCAGGAAGCCGAAATTAAGGACCCGCGCGAATTCGCCGCACAGCCGTGCTGGAAACGCGTTATTATGACGGCCGCCGGCGCGGGCATGAATTATCTGCTTGCTTTTGTATTATTCTTTCTGATAGTTCTTACCGTCGGCCTGCCCGTATCCGACCCCAAGGGCATTGCGCCCGTGGTCGGCGAAATTGTGGAAGGGTATCCTGCCCACAGTTCCGGCCTGCAAAAGGGCGATTTGATTACCGCCGTCAATTCTGTCCCCGTATATAACTGGGAGGAGATGGTAAACAATATCGCCGCTTCAGCCGGCGACGTAAGCCTGCAATACAAACGCGGCGGCGAAACTTTAACCGCCCTAATCCCTTTGGCCGAAGATAAAAAAATCGGCGTCGCGCTGGAGCCGGTTTATAAGAAGGCGGGGCTATTGCTCTCTCTCAGAATCGCGGCGCATCAGTGTTATTACTGGACGGCGCTTTCCATCAAAACCATAGCCAAAAAGCTGTGGCAGCGCCAGGCGCCGGAAATGGCGGGGCCCATAGGCATTTTTGAAATCGTGGGCAAGGGCGTGCACAGCGGCGCGGAGGACTATTTTTTCCTCATAGGCCTTATATCCGTGGCGATAGGGATGTTCAACCTGTTCCCCATACCGGTGCTTGACGGCGGCCATATTTTATTTTTTATAATAGAAGCCATACGCGGCAAAAAGATGAAGGAAAAGACTTTGGGCAATGCCTCTATGGCGGGCGCGTGCTTTCTGCTGCTGCTTGTGGCTTATGCCACTTACGGCGATATCGCGCGCATAACCAAACGCGGCGCGGCCAAAACGCCGGCTGCCGCGGCGTCAACTGTTGAACCATGAAATTAACGCGCGAAGTTTCCCTGGGCAAAATCATACTGGGCGGCAAAAATCCGGTACGCGTGCAGTCCATGTGCAATACTGACACGCGGGACGCGGCTGCGACCATCGCCCAGATAAACGCGCTTGAGGCCGCCGGCTGCGAAATCAACCGCGTGGCCGTGCCCGATATGGACGCGGCAAAAAATATCTCAAAAATAAAAGCGGGCATAAAAACGCCGCTCGTGGCCGATATTCATTTTGACTACAAACTCGCGCTTGAGGCAGTAAAACAAGGCGTTGACAAAATTCGCATAAATCCTGGTAATATCGGCGGCGCGGATAAAGTAAAAGAAGTCGTAAAAACGTGCGCGGACGCGGGCGTGCCGATACGCATAGGCGTGAACGCGGGCTCGCTAAAAACTTTAAAAGAATTCAGCGGCAGACCGGATTGGAGCGATGAAAAATGGGCTTCGGTAATGGTAAACGAAGCGTTGGAAGAAGCCGGTATTTTGGAGCAATTAAACTTTAAACTGTATTTAGTTTCTTTAAAATCCGATAATTTGAACAGAACCGCTCTAGCGGCTGAAGAATTTGCAAAACAAGCCAATGTTCCCCAGCATATAGGCTTAACGGAGGCGGGCAGTTTTTTGGCTGGAACTGTAAAAAGCGCGATAGCAATGAACAGGCTTCTTTCGCAAGGCATAGGGGCGACAATCCGCGTTTCCCTGACTGAAGACCCCAAACTGCAGGTACGCGCCGCTTATGAAATTTTGAAGGCCGTCGGTCTGCGCGAATACGGGCCGGAAATAATTTCCTGCCCCACGTGCGCAAGGACGCAGGCGGACGTGGCCGGCACAGTCAAAAAACTGGAAGAAACTATTTACTCCGACGCGGAACTTTTGAAAAAATCAACCGGCAAAAAAATAGCCGTAATGGGCTGCGCCGTTAACGGCCCAGGGGAAGCGCGGGACGCGGACTTCGGCATAGCGGGCGGCAAAGGCGAGGGCATATGGTTTGAGAGGGGGGAAATGAAAGGCCCCAAAATCCCGCAGGATAAGTGGATTGACAAGATTATAAATAAAATTTTGGAATAATAATTTGAAAAAAACAGCAAAATTTGTGATATAATAGAAGCTGTTATTAAGGTATGTTTATTTGATTAGGAATATAGATTCGTAAAGGAGCAGGCGGTTGTTAATGTAAGCTGTTATTGCGGCTTATAAAAATTTAAATCTGTTTTTGGGTGTTTTGCTAAAGCAAAACAAGCTTTTGAGATATCAAAGGCATTAGGAAAACCTAAAAGCAGCTCGTTATCAGGCACAAAGCGCAAAGGGCGGCTACCGGAGCGTTTTGTGCCGAGCGTTTACCGCCTTCGGGCGGTAAACCACGGCTGTTATATCTTTGGGTTATTTCCTAAGCTCAAATATAGTAGCCGTTTTTGTTTGTAAAAATTTCTAAAAATGCCGTTAAAATTTGGGAGGAGAAAATGAAAAAGTCAATCGCAGCAATAATTTCTATGGCAGTTTTAATAAATAATGTCTAGGCAACGCAAATAGAAGTCTTTACCGATGTCAACGGAGACGTTAATGTGTATAACTCGTCAAGCGCAAACCCCAATGACAATATACTTGATATTTACGGAAGGGTTGATAGAGATGAGACTGTTTGGGATTATACCGATCCGGATAATCCCGTTATTACTACTCCTGATGATCCAAGCACAGTAGGCAATGCGTATGGCAGTTATGTTACAAACGGGAGTATTTCATCCGCAAGCAATAATAATGTAACTTTATATCCAAAAGAACCGCCGGAAGGCGGTTCTGCCGGCGCGATGGTTTCGGGGGACGCTATCGGCGCGTATATTAATAGTACCAATTCCTTAATAGTAACTAATGCGCAAAATAACGAAGTTGACTTTAAAGGAGCGCGGGCTGGCGCGGACGAGGAGCAATGGCGCGCGCACGGCGGATACGGCGCGATAATAAAAGGAACGGCG
>JAIRLH010000075.1 GCA_031259485.1 Elusimicrobiota bacterium | reverse complement strand
AAATTTATGGTTGATTACGATAAGGGTATTTTTGAAATTGTCGGTCCGTTTCCGGACCTTGGCATTTACGCCTCCACGCCATCTTCCGCCGCGAACAGATACTTTTTTGTGCAGTTCTCCTCCAGCGTGCGAACCTACTTTCTTGAGCCTGATATAGTGGTTCAGTCTGAAACGGTAAAAATAAACGGCGCGACGATGGCGCGCAATAAGGATTATTATGTTGATTATGCCTCGGGCTTCATCACTTTTTACAAGGAAGAGCTTATAGGCCCCAACAGCGTAATTGACGTGGTTTACGAAACCGTTGCCGGCGGCTCGGCGCAAAGCATGCTTCTGGGCGGACGGTTTAATTATGACTTCACGCGCAATATTTCCATCGGGGCCAGCGTATTGAACGAAGCCAACGCCGCGCCCAAGCGCGTGCCGAACGTGGGCGCGCTTTCCAGCAGTCTTACTGTTATGGAGGCTGATTTCAAAGCTAAAGACGTTGAAATTGCCAAAGGCGTCAAAATATCCGCCGGCGTTGAAGCCGCGCAGAGCAAGAAGGACGAAAATCTCTTCGGCTACGCTATGATAGATAATTTTGAAGAAACAAAAGAGTACGTAAAAGCCTCAATGACCTTCAACGACTGGATTATTTCTTCAAACCCTAACGGCAAGACGTCTTTCTTTGACGCAATCAGATGGGATACGGAGGAGGTGAAAGTTCATGACATCAATCCTGCCGGCGCGGCGCGCGCGGACGCCAAACAAAATGTCCTTACCATAAATTACGATTTCAGCATTGCCGATAACGCGGGCTATGCTGCCAATGATGAGGTTTCAATAGTTTTCCCCATAAGCGCGCAGGGGGCGGATTTCACCCAAAAAACGCTTTTTGAACTTACAATGCAGGGCGAGCTTAACGGGCCGGATATTAACATCAGTTTCGGCACTGTTGATGAAAGATCGGACAGATTTAACTTCATACCTTCCGGTTATACGGAGGCGGATATCTTCCCCGCGTGCAGCAAGTATTATGCCCCGGGCCAGTTTTATGTGCCCAAAACGGAGGATTTAAGATGCACCGGCCTCCTGACGCCGGCTGAAGATATAGGGTGGCTGTTCGTAAATCCCGATGGCACGGCAGTGCGCTACGATCCCTTCCGCAACAATAAATTCAATAAAATGCCCCAGCCCAACGGCCACACCGATACGCAGGATTTAAACGGCAACGGGATTTATGACTCTGAAGACACTACCGCCGGCGGGAACTTCGGTTTTTATGGCACGGGTATAGTTGACGCGACGGGTAACAACATGGGGGGGACCGGCTATACTATTAATTTCAGCGACTGGAAGCAGTTCCAGCAGGAGGTTGATTTCTCGGACGATTTGCGCTGGGGCTCAATACGTCAAATGCGCATCACGTTCAAGAAGAGGGCGGGCGGCAACACTAAAGGCACTATAAAGATAGCCAATTTATCAGTATCCGGCAGCACGTGGCAGACGCTGGATTCCGCCGCGCCCGCCGGCGCTGCTTTTTACACTTACGGCATAAATAATATTGACAACCCTCTGACTTACAAACCTATTTTTAACGACAACGGCGACGGGGGGCAGGTCTTCCGCGATTTATACGGCTCCGTTAACGACATCCGTTCCGACGACGGCACCAATAACGTAAAAGAACAGTCGCTGGCTTTGGTTTACAATTTCTCCGCGCCGCAGACGGATTTTGACGTGCAGCGCAATTTCAGCAAGATGGACTTTTCGCAGCACAAGGAGTACAGATTCCTGCTGTACAATAAAGGCGCGCCGGACCCGAATACCAGCTTTTACATCCGCGTCTCCACCGACGACAGTAATTACAGCGAGGCCGCCGTCCCGCTGGATTTTGCCAGCGAATGGCGGCTTTATACGCTTAAACTCATAGACACCAACGGCGACGGCATACCCGAGCGGTGGGAAGATATTTCCAAATACCCTGGCGTCGTGGTAGACAATGCGGGCTATCTCAATTTCAAACGAATAAGCACTGTAAAAACCGGCGTACGTACAAGCGGTCCCGCCGCTTCAGGCGAGGTCTGGCTGGACGAGGTTCACCTTGCGGATTCCGTCATAACGCAGGGCAATGCCTATATGGGCGAGGCTAAAATAGATGTTTACAACTGGTTTGAAGCCGGCGGCAAATACGTTTATACGGACGCTGATTTCCAGACGCCGCTTGCCGTTCCCAGCAAACAGCAAAATACCAAAGAGGATTATTACCTTAAATTCAAACGCATAAAACACCTGCCCATTACGGCTAATTACCACCGCTCCGACACCATAACGCCGGACGTGCTGGATTATGACAAAAGCAATACAGTCAGCCTGTTGGACGGAGGTGAGGTCAAACGCTCGGGCGGCAATGTGCGCGCGGATTATAATGCGCCCGCCGCGCCGCGCATCGGGCTGGAATACGCTTTTGAAAAGGCCGATTACCAAAAACTGCAACGCAGCGACGGGCGCAATTATTATGCCGCGAATATTGACTACAGTCCCGCCGCGGCGGAGCCGTTTTTCAAAAATATCGCCGCCGGAGCCGCGCTGGCAAAAAGCAAAATTAATTACAGCGACTCCGTAAGCATAAGCGCGCCCGCGAGTTATTATGATACGGATGAAAAGACTCAGAGTTATAATCTCAAAATGGCATTGCAGCCGTGGAAGGGCGCGTCTATAACGCCAAACTACAGCCTGAGCATGGTTGACGAAAGCCGCAGATATTTTGACGGCTCGATATTTAAGGAAAGGCATTATGATAAGGGGGCCAGCCAGTCGGCCGGCGTAAGCGCGGCGGTGCGCATTGCAAACTGGCTGGCGCCGACGGCGGCCTATACCGTCGTAACCAGGGAAAACAATAATCTCTCCACCGCTTCTTACCGCGCGATGAACCAGGATTATTATTTTGACGTCGGAGACGTAAAAAGCATACACCGCACGTCGGACGGCAATATAAGCCTTGCCTTAAACGGCAAGGAAATCCTGCCGCGCGCAAGACTGTTTGCTGGTTTTACGGTCTCCGGTTCCTATAAGATTCAGGACGGCGATTCTTGGGAGAATGTGGACAGTTCTTTCAATTCGCTTGACGATTTGTGGGTGCGCAGTTCAATGGGCCTCAACGCGCCTTATACTTACCGCAGCAAACTTACATTGCGCGATACTTATACCTCCGCGCTGCGGTGGACGCCTTTTCAGCAGTATTCATTTGCGGGCGCGTTGGCGCCGCTTAAGACGCTTTCGGTAATCAATAATTTTACGGAGAGTTATCAGACGACTGAAGACCTCGGCTCCGCATATCAGAGCAGGATTACCACGCTGCCCGATATCGTAATTTTCATAGATGAGCTGGAAAAGGCTTTCGGCACCGGCGGATTTATGACGGGCACAAACCTCAAATTAAAATACAATCTGACCAAAACTGAAACGCTCGGTACGGATTATAAGGAAGACACCTCCTACGGAGGGGACCTGCGCTTCGTGTTGTTTAATTATTTTGACAATACCTTCAGCTACAGCCAGCAGACGCTTGAAAAAACCGATACACGCGTCGGCGCGCCTCTTGAAGATTATTTGAGACGCGATTTATCCGCGCAGACGAGTTTCAATTATAAACGCCTCCGCTTTACGCCCAAATTTACTTATCTTTTTGACACGCGCACGCAGGCGGGAGACGTGCTTGTCAACGACGTGCAGGAAATTGTGCCCAGCCTCAATATCCGCGCGGATTTCAATCTGCCCTTCGGCCTTAAGCTGCCTTTCATAACGCGCAGGTATCTGGTGACTAACCGCATTATCTGGAACACGAATATAAGCTATTCCCGCCGGCGGTCTTTCACCGTCACGGAAAACAGGGATTTGCTTGACGTTAACACGAATTTTGATTATGAAATATCAAAAAACATGCGCCTGACGATAAGCGGCGCCTTCCAGAATTTCAAACATTTGTATATTGAGGAAGAGTCATATACCGCGTACAATATCGGTACGCTGATGACGATACAATTTTAGCGACGGTATGCGCGCTTGTTTTATAACGGCAAATACCCCCTCCCCGCCTTCGTTACACTACGGCGCGGCCGGCGCGGCCTGAGGGATATTTGATAGTCATTGCCGGATATATAAAACGACACCAATCTGATAATAGCAGATTCCTGTCCGCCCGTAAAATGCGCGGACAGGAATGAGAGGCTTGGACGACGGACACGCCTGAGATATATGCGCAAAATATTCTCGCTGGTTAAAAGCTGGGTTTTGTATATTTTATTTCCGCGCGTTTGCTTCTGCTGCGGCGCGGATGTGGCGCGTAACGATGGCAATCCGCTTTGTCCCGAATGCATGAAGGATTTGAAACCCGTGCAGGGCCTTATCTGCCGCCGCTGCGGCCTGCCGCTGCCGGACGGCGGTGCGCTGTGTTACGGCTGCCGCATAAAGAAAAATTTTAAGTGCGGCTTTATCCGCAGCGGGCTCAAATTTACGCCGGCTTCGCGCGCGCTGGCGCATGCTTTTAAATACGGCGGATATACCCACCTTTCCAGATTTTTCGCGCCGTTTATGTACAATGTTTTCCGTCAGAACCCTGAATTCTTTGAGGCAGACTTTCTCGTACCCGTGCCTATACACAAAAGTCGCCGTCGGGAGAGGGGTTTCAATCAGTCTCTTTTACTAGCGCTGGATTTAAGCCGCCTGTGCGGCGTGCCCTGCGCGGAACTGCTGGTAAGGAAGGTAAAAACCCGCAGCCAGACTTCGCTTGGCCGCAAGGAAAGGCTTGAAAATATTAAAGAGGCTTTTGCCTGCGCCAACGCGGCCGCCGTGCGCAGCGGGGCAATAATACTTATTGACGACGTTTGCACCACCTCCGCAACTTTGGAAGAATGCGCGGGCGTGCTGAGGAAAGCCGGCGCGCGCGAAGTTTTGGCCATCACCGCGCTGCGGGAGTAAATTTATTTTTTTACCGTTTGGGCTTTGATAAACTCATAAACCGCGGGCAGTACGGATATTATTATTATACCGACGATGATATAGTGGAAATGCTTTTGCACCGCCGGCGTTGAACCGAATAAATAACCGGCAATCAGAAACAAAAACACCCACGCCGCCGCGCCCGCGACGTTATATACAAAAAAACGCGTATAAGTCATTTTGCCTATTCCGGCCACGAAAGGCGCAAAAGTGCGTATTATTGGGATAAAACGCGCCAGCACGATGGTTTTACCGCCGAACTTTTCGTAAAATCCCTGCGCGGCAAGCAGATGTTTTTTGTTGAGCCACACGCCCGTATCTCTGTTGAAAATTTTGGGGCCTATGTATCGTCCCGCGGCGTAATTTACCGCGTCTCCCAGCACGGCTGCGACAAACAGCAAAATCAGGACAAACGGCAACGATATAACGCTGCCTTTAACGCTGGCCAGCGCGCCTACGGCAAAAAGCAGGCTGTCGCCCGGCAGAAAAGGCGTTATCACAAGCCCGGTTTCGCAAAAAATTATGGCGAACAAAAGCGCATAAAGCCACGGGCCCATACCGGCGGCCAGCGCGTTTAAGTGCGCGTCCAAATGTAAAAAAATATCAACAAATTGGCCGAGGATTTCCATCATCCCTCAATCCTGGGGAAGAGCGGCGCGTATTTGCCTATGGGCCCGGGCTTAAGGCGGTTTTGCATCTCCGCCGCGACGGAAGGCATAAAAGGCTGCACCCAAACGGCGGCTTTTTGCAGGCCGTAAATAAGCTCAAGCAGTATTGTCCTTGCTTTTTCAGGCTCGGTTTTGGATAAGATCCACGGTTTGCTTTCGTCTATATATTTGTTCATGCCGCTGATAAGGGCCCACGCGGCCTCCAGCGCTTTGTCAAAGGTCAGTGCGTCCATGTTTGCGCTATAGCGGGCTTCGGTCTGCGCGACTTTATCCGCAAAGGCGCCCTGCGGTTTGTAATCGGCAGGTATATCGCCGGTTTTGGCGGCCATGTTTAAAGTGCGCGAGAGCAGATTGCCCAAATCATTTGCCAAATCGGCGTTGAAGCGTTTTTTGAAGCTGTCAATGCTGAAATCCCCGTCGCCGCCGAAGGGGACCTCCTTCAGCAGGAAGTAGCGCAGCGGGTCCACGCCGTATTTTTGCGTGATGTCGCGCGGGTCAATAAAATTACCCAGGGATTTTGACATTTTTTCGCCCTCAATAGTCCACCAGCCGTGGGCAAAACATTTTGCGGGCAGCGCAATGCCCGCGGCCATAAGCACGGCGGGCCATATAACCGCGTGGAAGCGGAAGATTTCCTTGCCTATCAGATGCACGTCGGCTGGCCAGACTTCGTCAAAATTTATTTTATCATCCGCGTATTCCTTAAGGCCCAGTTTTTCGCCTAAACCGATTGCAGAGATATAGTTGACAAGCGCGTCAAACCAAACGTATATGGTGTGGCCCGGGTCGCTGAGAACCGGCACGCCCCACTTCACTTTTGTGCGCGTGACGGATAAATCCCGCAGGCCGGCTTTGACGAAGGAAGTAATTTCCGCCCCTCTGGATTTCGGGCTGAGGAAATCGGGGTTTTGCTCATAAAATTTAAGCAGTCTGTCCCCGTAAGCGGAGAGTTTGAAGAAATAGGTTTCTTCTTCCAGCAGTTCCACGGGGCGTTTATGCACCGGACAGCAGTCGCCGGGCAGGAGCTCGCCGTCGTCAAAATAAGCCTCGCAGGACATACAGTACTTGCCGCTGTATGTGCCTTTGTAAATATCGCCTTTTTTTAGCAGGATTTCAAAAATTTCCTGAACCACGCGTTCATGGCGCGGATCTGTGGTGCGTATAAAGCCGTCGTATTTTATATTCAGCGCTTCCCACAGGGTTTTGAATTTGACGGCCATTTTATCAGTCCACTCCCGCGGCGTGAGGCCGGCGTTCGCGGCGGATTTTGCGATATTTGCGCCGTGCTCGTCCGTGCCGGTCAGGAAGAAAACATCCTCCCCGCAGGCCCTTTTGTAGCGCGCCATTACGTCGGCGGCTATGGTGGTGTAGGCGTGGCCGATGTGCGGATCGGCGTTAAGATAATAAATGGGGGTGGTTATATAATATTTTTTTGCCATTTTAGCTTAGCTCCTTATGCTCTGCGGATATTTATTATTCTATCATTTTAGTTTCCTATGTTATATCACTCTTTTTCCCTATTG
>JAIRLH010000066.1 GCA_031259485.1 Elusimicrobiota bacterium | reverse complement strand
TTCTGTGGCGAGCAACAAAATGGTATCCAGGCGCATTATAGAGGCTAAGAGCGGTACGGAAATCGGGGAAATTCTGCTTGCTTTTGAAAACACCGTACCTGATAAATTTTTTGTTCTATTTATCGCCGCCCGCAAAAGACAGGCGGATTTTATTTTGCTAAAATATACTCATCTTAACTTGCGACAGGGACCCCTTGATGATTGATTCTTTGAACAATTCAGTAATGTTTATAAACGACAACTTTCTGGGATATGTTTTAATAATCGCTCTTCTTGGCTGCGGGGTTTATTTTACCGTCGCCACGCGCTTTGTGCAGTTCCTTAACTTGGGGGAAATGGCAAAAGCCCTGATTGACAAAGACGCGGCTTCCCAAAATATTTCGCCTTTCCAGGCCTTATGTATAAGCACGGCCGCGCGCGTGGGCACGGGCAATATCGCGGGGGTTACAATAGCAATAGCCACGGCGGGTCCGGGGGCGGTTTTTTGGATGTGGCTCATCGCGCTTATAGGCGCCGCCAGCGCGTTTGCCGAAAGCACTCTCGCGCAGATTTATAAAGTAAAGGACGGCCCGCTATTCCGCGGCGGTCCCGCATATTATATGCAAAAAGGCCTTGGCAAACGGTGGCCGGCTTTGTTGTTTTCCGTCATTCTGATAATAACTTTCGGCCTTGTTTTTAATTCGGTGCAGGCTAATACCATCGCTCAGGTTTTCCACAATTCCTTCGCGGTTAAAAGCGATTATATGGGTCTGTTCCTGTGCCTTGTAACCGGCGCGATAATCTTCGGCGGGCTGCGGCGCATAGCGCACTTTTCGCAGGTAGTCGTGCCGTTTTTCGCGGTGGTTTACATACTGTTTACACTTGCCGTAATGCTGCTTAACATAGAAAAACTGCCCGGTATTTTTGCCTCCGTCTTCAGCGAGGCTTTCAGTTTAAAAAACGCCGCCGGCGGCGCGTTAGGCGCAACGATAATGACAGGGGCCAGAAGAGGCCTTTTTTCTAACGAAGCCGGCATGGGCAGCGCGCCTAACGCGGCCGCCACCGCAAAAACTTCGCACCCCGTCAAACAGGGCTACGCGCAGGCGTTAGGCGTGTTTGTGGACACGCTTGTCATTTGTTCCTGCACCGCGTTTATCGTGCTGCTTACGGATTATAAAAATATCGGCGGCGTGGGCATCGTTATGACGCAAGGAGCTTTGGCCGCCCACGCGGGAAAATTCGGCGTGTATTTCATCTGCTTCAGTTTGTTTTTATTCGCCTTTACTTCAATAATAGGCAATTATTATTACAGCCAGGCCAATGTTGAATATATAAGCCGGAGCAAACGCGTTATGTTCGTTTTTAGAATACTGGTGCTTGCCATGGTGCTGTTCGGCGCGCACACGCAAGTGGCGGTGGTTTGGAATTTGGCCGATATGACGATGACTTTAATGGCGCTCATTAATATAACCGCCGTGTTATTGCTGCGGAAATTTGTGCTTCTTGCGTTAAAAAATTACCGCGCGCAGCGCGACGCAGGCAAAGACCCCGTTTTCAAAACTACGGATATAAAAGGCCTGGGGCCTCAAGAAGCGTGGGAGGAGTAGGGGGGAATTATGGTTTCCGGCCGGCCGGAGCGCGGGAGACAGCCGTGTAAAGCCGCAAGGTACATATCCTTTTTTCCCGCGTGAAGCCATCGGGAAACGTTATTTCCAATATAAATTTTGCTACTTTTCTTGGCGGTACCGCCGGCATAATTTTATCAATAATAATTTTTGCGCCGCTTAAATCGTCGCCTTTGCGCTCGGCAAGTCTGGCCATTATAGTCAGAGCGCAAGCGCCAAACGAAGCCGTAAAAATATCGGTAAGCGAGAAAGTTCTGCCTTTGCCGCCGTTATCCGGCGGAAGATCCGTTAAAATCGTATGAGAAGTAGGCTCGTGCGTGGATTTAACTTGACTGTCTTCTATATATTGCGTGATTATTTTCGTCATTTATAGAAATATCAAAGACAGCCTGAAATAAAATGTTATGGTTCAGGACATATGAGTTGGTATATAAAGAGTTTTTCTTGCCGCTCAAGTACTATAGCGTTTTATTGCTTGTTTTTTCATATGAGAAGCCCCATAACTCTATTGTCTCATTTCTCTTTGAACTTCTCATAAAAGAACGTCTCCGGCAAGGGCAACGGCATGGAGCCGCCGGTGTAAAATGAAAATAAAAAGCACAAACTTCTTTAAACGGGAGGCGCTGATTCAACATGTTTAGGGATATACTTTCAACACAGAATACGCACAGAATACACAAAACCCCCCGTTTCTTGAACGGAGGGTTTTGCTGCATATAATCTCGCGATTATGAGTATGAGCACTGTATAGATCTTTTGTGGTAAGCGTATGCGCAGTGTTTTGTTGTTTTAAGATAATTGAATTTAAAGGTACATTTCACTCCATAGGGATCGCCCGTACAATCATAACGATCAAAAGTCTTTTGACAGACGAACCCGTTCTGGACTCCGCAATAATAAGCATTTGAAGTAGTAGGTGGATTTTTATGGAGTACTTCTTGGCAAATATTCGTAACATTGGGACATGGCGTACCTAGACCGAATCCCGAATATGCGTCTCCTATCAGTATTCCCTTAATAGTCTCATTACCACATGTAGCATCAGAAGTTCCGGGCTGGCCGGCCAAATTG
>JAIRLH010000016.1 GCA_031259485.1 Elusimicrobiota bacterium | reverse complement strand
ATATTTTCTTAAAAATCTGCGCGGCTCAATTATCCTAATTGTCTCATATCTCTTTGATGTTTTACAGATTTGTCTAGATATAACTTTGTTAGATTCTTGAAAACTGAAGCACTACGCGGAGAGTCTTTAAATAATTATAGAGAAAACTGTCATTCTGCGCGAGGGGCAAAGCCCCTCAGTCGTAGAATGACAAAAGAGACGAATGACAATAAGCTTCAGCGCAATGACTCGTAACTGCCTTTAAATAGGATATTCCGAAAATTTTTTTATCTAACTCTATAATCTATGCTATTTTATTATTGCCCAGTTTTTCCATATCTTTACAATATAAAGATAAAAATGTTTAATATAATTCGGCGGGATATTAATAGGTTTAGGGAGTGTGAAAATGGAAACAGATATAAACTTGTCGGTTTTTTCACCTGCAAGCGGCGTTGTAGTCCCGCTGTCCGAAGTGCCGGATCCCGTCTTTGCCGAAAAAATGCTGGGTGACGGCCTTGCAGTAAATCCCTCCTCCAATTTTATTTACGCTCCTTTTGACGGTATTGTCAAAACTCTGCACAAGGCTTTCCACGCCGTAGTTATTGAAAGCAAAGGCATAGAAGTGCTTATCCACATCGGCGTTGAAACGGTTAATATGAAAGGAGAGGGCTTTAGCGCTTTCGTCGCCGCCGGTCGGCAGGTGAAGCAGGGCGATAAGCTTATAGGCTTTGACAGAGATTTGATAAGCAGGAAAGCCGTAAGCAATCTGGTAGTGGTAATAGTTTCCAACCGCCCTGAAATTGAGCTCAATAAAACCGAAGCCGGCCGCGATATTCAGGCGGGACAGTTTTTATTCTCCCTGGGTGCCGGTGTGGTGCCGGAGCAGGAGGCCGCAGTCACCAAGCCGGAGGATTTTGCGCTTTCCCGCGTAATTACTGTAAAAAATAAAAACGGCTTTCATGCAAGGCCGGCGTCGCTTATCGCAAAACTTGCCGCGGGTTTTGACAAGACCGTAGTACAGATTATAAAGGGCGCGCAGCGTGCCAATGCCAAAAGCATGGTGGAGATTATGGGCCTTTCCATAGATTATAACGATAATATACAGGTAGCCGCCGCCGGCGCGGATAAGGAAGCCGCGCTTAAAGCCGTCAGCGAAGCCATCTTAAAAGGTCTTAATGAGGGCGGTGGCACCTCCGCAAAGCAGAATTACGATTTTACCAAAGAGCTTGAATTTTACGGCGTGCCGGCCTACCCCGGGTTGGTGATAGGAAAAACTTTCGTGCTGAAAAAGCAGAATATTGACATAGAAGAAAATGCTTCCGACCCTGCAGCCCAATCCGCTAAACTCCAAAAAGCCACGGCGGCCGTAAAGACCGCGCTTGAAAAGGAAATCGCCGCCAGTAAAGGCGCCAAACAGGAAATCCTGCGCGCCCACCTTGAAGTACTTGAAGACCCATTCCTGCTTGGGACGGCCGAAGCTATAATAAAGCGCGGCAAAAGCGCTGGTTTCGCCTGGCGCGGCGCGGTGGAAAAGAGCATAAAAATACTTGAAGCCACCGGCAACAAACTGCTGAAGGAGCGCGCGGACGACTATAAAAACGCCGAAGCCCGCGTCCTTTTTGAACTTACCGATAAAAAGTACGAGACGCCGGTCTTCCCCAAAGACAGCATTGTAATAGCAAAAGATTTGCTGGCCTATGAGCTTGGGTCTTTCAACGATAATGTGGCTGGTTTGATTATTGCCGGCGGATCGCCCACTTCGCACGTGGCTATAATGCTCAAAAACATGGGCCTTGCCTCGATACTTGCAACCGGCGAGGCCGTGCTTGATATACCGGCCGGCCGCGATATAATTTTAAATTCGGAACTTGGCAAAATAACGCTGAATCCGTCCAATATAGAGGAAATCAAAAAACAAAAAGCCGCGCGGGAAGCCGCGCGCGCCGTCAATCTGCGCCACGCGCAGGAGCCGGCGGTAACCAAAGACGGCACGGCCATTACCGTCAAAGGCAATGTCGGCAGTCTTGAAGAAGCCAGAAAAGCGGCCGAAAAGGGCTCCGAGGGCATAGGCCTCGTCCGCACTGAATTTTTATTTGCCGGCAGCCAAGCGCCAAGCGAGGCCGAGCAGTACGAACTCTACCAAAAAATAACGGACAGCCAGCGCGGCAAACCCGTTATAATCCGCACTTTAGACGTCGGCGGCGATAAGCCGCTTGACTATATAGATATCCCGCGGGAAGAAAATCCCATAATGGGCCTGCGCGGCGTGCGCAATTACAAACTTCACCTTGAGCTTTTTAAAGCGCAGGCGCGCGCCATAATGAGCGTGAACCCGCACGGCGCTGCTCAGATAATGCTCCCCATGGTGGGGTTTCTTGACGAGATTATTAATTACAAGCAAATCATCGCGGCCGAACAGGAAAAGCTGGGTGTAAAAAAAGTATCGCTCGGCATTATGGTGGAGGTGCCCTCCGCCGCCGTACTTGCCGCGGAGTTTGCAAAACACGTTGATTTCTTCTCCATCGGCACGAATGATTTGACGCAGTACGCGCTTGCCATAGACAGAGGGCACAACGCGCTTAGCCCGCTGGCCGATACCTTAAACCCCGCCGTGCTGCGCCTTATAAAAATGACGGCTGAAGGCGCGTTGAAATATGAAAGGCCGGTGGGCGTCTGCGGAGCGGTGGCATCTGATATAACGGCCGTGCCGGTATTGCTTGGACTGGGCATAAGAGATTTGAGCGTGGTCGGCGGCCTGATACCGGACGTCAAGGCTTTCATCCGCACGCTTGATATTGCGGACTGTCAAGAAGCCGCTGCCGCGGCTTTAACCATGCAGGAGGCGCGGCAGACGCGTGAAATCGTAAAATCCAAATTTAAATTATAACTGATACGGAGAGGATATGAAAGAACATGTCTCAAAATTAGGCAATATTCTGGTGAAGTTGGGCAAATCGCTTATGCTGCCGATAGCGATATTGCCAATAGCCGGCCTGCTGCTCAGGCTTGGCCAGAACGATATGCTGAATATTGCTTTCATGGCGGAGGCGGGCAATGCAGTATTCAACAATCTGCCCGTTATTTTTGCTTTGGGCGTGGCTATAGGCTTTGCCAAGGAATCGCACGGCGCGGCGGCTTTATCCGCCTATGTGGGTTATGTTGTAATGACTTCCGGTATGAAAGTGCTTAACCCGGATTTGGGCATGGGTGTTTTCGGCGGTATAATAATTGGCGTAACGGCCGGAGGCCTTTATAATAAATATAAAGATATAAGCCTGCCTTCTTATCTGGCTTTCTTTGGCGGACGCAGGTTTGTGCCCATAATAACTGGTTTTGTTGCCATCTTTTACGCTTTGATTTTCAATTATGTTTGGCCGCCCGCTCAGGATATGATAAGCCGTTTCGGCAATTGGGTAATATCGTCGGGGGAGATTGGTTTGTTTTCATGGGGTTTCGCCAACAGGCTGTTGCTGCCGCTGGGCCTGCACCATATACTTAATACTCTTGTTTACTTTCAGTTCGGCGATTACAGCGTGGTTGAGGCGGGCGTAACCGTCGTCAAGCACGGCGATTTGTGGCGCTTTTTCGCGGGGGATCCGTCGGCCGGCTCCTTCATGGCGGGTTTCGTCCCCGTGATGATGTTCGGCCTGCCCGCCGCCGCGCTGGCCATGGTGAGCGAGGCCTATAAACAAAACCGCAAAGCTGCGGCCGGGATTTTGCTTTCGGCCGCATTGACTTCTTTCCTCACCGGAATAACGGAGCCCATTGAATTTGCTTTTATGTTCCTTGCCTTCCCGCTTTATGTGTTGCATGCCGTGCTTTCGGGCATAAGTATGGTAATCATGAGCCTGCTGCACGTGCGGGCGGGGTATATGTTCTCCGCTGGTTTGTTTGACTATATTCTCAGCCATAATATCGGCCAGAATGCATGGCTTGTGGTTCCAGTCGGGCTGGCTTACGGCGTGCTTTATTTCTTTGTGTTTAAGTTTGCGATACGTTTCTGGAACCTCAAAACGCCCGGGAGGGAAGACGACTCAAAAACTACCGTCGCGCCTGACGCCGCACCCGTGTGCGCAAAACCCGAAGGGGGACGCGCGGCGGCATATTTGCGCGGCCTCGGCGGGGCAGAAAATATCAAAACGCTTGAAGCCTGCGCCACGCGTCTGCGCGTTGAAATTAACGATAACTGTAAGATTGACGAAACCGCGCTCAAAGCCGCGGGTGCGCGCGCAGTTGTCAACAATATAAAAGGCAGCGCGCAGGTAATTATCGGGCCGGAGGCGGATTTAATCGGCGACGAAATCAAAAAAATAATGCCCGCCGCAGGATCGCGCGAAAAATGAAGTTGATAATTACGCCGGACAGCGTTGGCCGGCTTGCCGCCGCTTACGTTAAGGACAGGATAAATGAGTTTAACCCTTCGGCTGGGCGGCCGTTTGTCGTCGCCCTTCCCACGGGCGGCACTGCGGTGGAGATGTATAAAAATCTCATCGCCTTCCACAAGGCAGGGGAGCTAAGCTTCAAACATGTGGTGAGTTTTAATCTGGACGAATATGTAAATTTTGATCCGACCCACCCCGAAAGTTACCACGGCTTCATGCGCCGCAATTTTTTTAACCACGTGGATATGCCACCGCAGAATATTAACATACCCGACGGCAATGCGCAGGACGCCACAGCTTTCTGCGAGGCTTACGAGGCTAAAATAAAAGCGTTGGGCGGCATAGAGTTGTTTTTAGGCGGCGTCGGTGCCAACGGGCATATAGCTTTTAACGAGCCGGGTTCGGCCTTTGGTTCTCGCACGCGCGTCGTAAATTTGCAGGAAAAAACTATCAAAGATAACGCGCGTTTCTTCGGCGGCAATCTTAACGCCGTGCCCAAACAGGCAATAACAATGGGAGTGGGCACCATACTTGAAGCTCGCCATATTCTGATTATGGCCGCCGGCGCAAACAAAGCTCAGGCCGTGCGCGCCGCTGTTGAAGGCAAACCTGATACGACGTGGACTATCAGCGCGCTGCAAACGCACAAGGCCGCAATACTGCTGGCCGATAAGGAGGCCGCTTCGCTTATAAGCGCGGGTACTGCTTATGAAAACGCTTTATCATAACTGTAAAATAGTAAGTAAAGGGCAGGTTTACGATGGCGGAGCATTGGTATCCGACGGAGTGATAGAGCGCGTTTTGCGTGGCCAGTGCGGCGGTATTGCGGCCGATGAAAAGATTGATTTAAACGGCGCATACCTTGCCCCGGGTTTTATTGATACGCATATACACGGCTGCGGCGGTTTCGGCACGGATAATAAAAGCGCGGACGATATTCTGGCTATGTCGGAGCTTTTGATTAAGCAGGGCGTAGTAGCCTTCGCGCCCACAATTTACCCTGCGGAACTCGCGCAAATGCTGGAGACTCTCAAAAAGCTGGCCCCTGCCGTGGGGCGGGAAAGGGGGGCAAAAATACTAGGCTTTCACATGGAAGGCCCTTTTATATCGCCCGCAAAACCCGGCGTAATGAAGCCCGAAAGCATACAGCCGGTAAATCTTGA
This sequence comes from Elusimicrobiota bacterium, assembly GCA_031259485.1. GTDB lineage: Bacteria > Elusimicrobiota > Elusimicrobia > Elusimicrobiales > Elusimicrobiaceae > Proelusimicrobium. The sequence continues at coordinate 4,642 of JAIRLH010000016.1, read as the reverse complement.
TAGCGCGCAAAAAATTTACGAAGCCTCAGGCGGCCATATCGTCGCTATGACGGCCGCGCCCGAGCTGGAAAATATTGATAAACTGGCTGCATTTGCCGCAGCGAATAATTTTATTTTGCAGGCCGGCCACACCAATGCGACTTATGAGGAAACGCTGCGCGCGGCCGACTTCGGCGTAAAGCACGCCACGCATTTGTTCAATGCCATGAGCGCGCTTAACCACCGCAGCCTGGGCGCGCCCGGGGCGATATTAAGCGACGGCCGTTTCAGCGCGGAAATTATTGCGGACGGCGTACACCTGGCCCCGGCAATCGTCAAAATTATTTTAATGCTCAAAGGCCCCGATAAAGCGGTGCTTATTACGGACTCGCTTACCCCAACCGGCCGCGGCGAGGGCCGCGCAAACGGCGAGGAAGTAAAACTTGAGGGCGGCGTCTTCCGGCGCAAGGCTGACGGCGTTATCGCCGGCTCCGCGCTGACTATGCTGGAAGGCGTAAGGAATCTTGTTAAATGGGGCTGCCCTTTGGCCATTGCCTCCATGGCGGCCGGCGATAATCCGGCCGCTCTCTACGGCCTTGACTTCGGCATACTGGAGGAGGGCAAAGCCGCGCGGCTGGTTGCGCTTGACCAAAACTTAAATCTGCAAAAGGTTATTTTTTAAATGGCACCGTTGCTTTCAGTCTGCATACCCACTTATAACAGGGCGGCGTATCTGTCCGTGCTGCTTGACAGTATTTACGTTCAGAAAAGAGACGATGTAGAGATTGTTGTAAGCGACAATGCTTCCACTGACAATACGCGGGAAATCGTAAAAAAATACCCGGGCATAATTTACCACAGAAGCGGTAAAAATTTAGGCTTTGACGCGAATGTTTTAAAAGTAGTTTCCCTCGCAAACGGCAAATACTGCTGGCTGGTGGGAGATGATGACGCGCTCGCCAATGGCGCAATTGACTATATTCTGAAAAACATCAAAAACAATTACGCTTTTTACGCAATAACGGCCGATTTATGCGACGGCGCGCTTAAGCCGCTGCAACGTGGGTATAAATATATAAAATACGCCAAAGACGGCGAGATTTTTGACTTATCCAAAACGCGCGGCGCGCTGGCTTATCTTGCGCGCGTTAAGGCCAATATGGGTCTGTTTGGGTATATGGGCGCGGCGGTCTTCCAAAAAAATATTTGGGATAAGATTACCGGCGCGGATAAGGTGCGCGGCCTTGGCTGGGTTCACGTTTATATGCTGTGGCGTTTTAAGGCCGCTTTCAAATATCTTGCGCGGCCGGTTATAAAAATCCGCACGCAAAATTACAGGGATAAAGGCCGCGTCGCGCGTTTGATAGTGGAGTTTAAGGGCCTTTACCTGACGGCCGCCGCCGCGCTCGGCAGCGGACAAGTTTTTGAAGGATTTCTTGCCGCCGTCTCGCGCTATGTTGCGCCAAATTCCATACCGCCATTATTCGCTCTAAGCGCGCGGGATAGGAAGCACTGGCCGCAGCTGGTTGAGTGGATTAAGAAATATCCCTATGATGATGATTTCAAAAAATCGCTTAACAGCAAAAGACGTATAAGCGTAATTTATTTCCTGCGGGAATTTTTGAATATGCCCGCGTGCCGACATATAAAAAAGCCTTTCAAATTTATGAAGGATTTACTAAACGGATAAGGAGGTCGCAATGTACAAAAGCAATATTATTTGTGCCTTTATTTTGCTATGCGCGGCTTTATGCGCGTGCAGCGGCGCGCCAAAGAGAGTGCCCGCACCCAAAGACAGCTGTCTTAAAGCCATAGTCCGTCCGCAGCCTGCGGAGGATAAAGCCGTCCTTCTCTCTCGCGTGAAAAAAGCTGAGGCTCTTATGGCGGACATGAGCACAGAAGATAAAGTAGGCCAGCTTTTCATAGTAGGCATCGGCGGGCTGAACGGAGAGCAGTCGCCCGAAGTATTCCCTACGGAGGTTAATGAAAAACAGCTGGGCAATATAAAGAATTATCACCTGGGCGGCGTGATTTTTTACGGCGGCAATGTCATCAATGACGCGCAGATAAAAAAATATATAGCCGGTTTGCAGTCTGCGGCTCAAATCCCTCTTTTTATAAGCATTGACGAAGAGGGCGGCCTTGTAAGCAGGCTGGGCAATAACCAGGATATTTCTGTGGATAAATTCCCGCCGATGATAGAAATAGGCAACGGCGGGGACTCGCAAAAAGCCTTTGACGCCGGCGCCACGCTAGGGCGGCAGATGCGCGCTCTTGGCTTTAATCTTGATTTTGCGCCTGTGGCGGACGTGCTTACAAACCCGCTTAATACCGTTATCCGCCAGAAGGGCCGCGCCTTCGGGATAGAGCCGGAAATCGTGTGCCACATGGTGCCGCGGTTTGTGGAAGGTATGCAGGAGCAGGGAGTATCGGCCGTGCTGAAGCACTTCCCGGGCCACGGCGACACCGTGGCTGACAGTCATGAAGAGCGCGTCTGGTCTTACGCGGACGGCGAACGCCTGCGCACGGTTGAGCTGTTGCCCTTCCGCGCTGGCATACAGGCCGGCGTTGATTTTGTGATGGCGGCCCATGTTTCGCTTCCGCGGCTTACCGGCGGGGACGAGCCGGCTTCAATGTCCAAATATTTAATCACGGATTTGCTTAAAGGCGAGCTTGGCTTCAAAGGCGTGGTTATTACCGACGACATGTACATGGACGCCGTGCGCAAACATTACGACGCTGCCGCTGCCGCCGTAAACAGCATAAACGCAGGCATTGACATGATAATAATAAAATTATTTTTTGAAGATGCCTACAACGGCGTGCTTGACGCCGTTAAAGCCGGAAAGATAAGCGAAGCGCGGCTGGACGACGCCGTGCGGAAAACCCTTGAACTTAAAATAAAACGCGGAGTGATAAATTAAAACGGGGTCAAGCTGTTCGTTTTTGGCATATTTACCGTTCTCTCCCTTCGCAACGGGAGAGGGCCGTTGCGGGCCTGGTATAAATTGTTAATCCCTCTTCATGTATTTTGATTTTTGTCTCTTAGGCAGTTTTTCCACGGCGTAGCGCAGCATTGTGCGCGGCATTTTTCGGCAGTGCGTATCAAGGAAAGCACGCAGGGCAGTCCCGTCTTTTTTGCCGACTTCGCGTAGCAGCCAGCCTGTAGCCTTATGTATCAGATCATGCTTGTGCGCGATGAATTTTTGCGCTAAATCCAGAGTGGTTTTGAAATATCCTTTTTTGACGCCGTACATAGTGGCGACTATCGCGGCCCGCTGCTCCCACAAATCGGCGGCGGCGGCCAAAGCGTAAAGCGGCTTTTGGTCTTTGCCGTACAGCCATGCGCCCGCGATTTTGTAGGCCGATAAATCAACCAAATCCCAGTTATTTGCGCGGCGCAGGTTTTTGATATAAAAATCAAAGATCTGCTTTTTTTGTCTTTTGCCGCCGGTTTCAAATTTTTTGACAAGCATCAGCAGCGCGCACAGGCGTATTTCGTGATAAGGGTTTTGCAGCAGCGTTTTGATTTGCTTTAGCGCGGCTTCCCGCCAGTGTTTAGCGGCGATGGCGCGCGTCTGCGGCACAGTAAGCCCGAGGAACAAATCCCCCTCGCCGTACTGACCTTTGCCGGTACGGAAAAAGCGCATCAAATGCGCCGCTTTTGCCGCATTTTTTTGACGCTCAAAATCTCTAATAATTTCTTGGACGGACATAAAATATTATAGCTGAGATAGGCTTTAATGTCTATCCCCGGATGCGTCTTACGGTTCTTGTATCTCCAGATAGAATGAATTATATATATGGTATTGCCAATATTTTTATTGCTTTATGGAGATTTTCTGCTAATGCTTCCCGAGCTTTTTAAGCGAGTGAAGTTGCATTTTAGTATAATTTATATTCAGAGAGATTTCGGGAGGGGTGTGTGAGCGGTTGAAACAGCAGGTCTCGAAAACCTGTATGCCGAAAGGCATCGCGGGTTCAAATCCCGCCCCCTCCGATTTATAGTGCAAATTAATTAAATAAAATCCCCTGTGGTATTTTTTACCGTCGGGGATTTTTGTTTGCTGGGAGTAGAGCAGACTATTTTTTTTGTTTTCCGAGAAAATATCAACCATTCAAGTCTTTTTTCTCTGAATAGCTTTTTTGAAGTGCCTTTTGGCTTTTTTGAACTATTTTATATTCAATATTTTTTTCTGTTCCGTTCACTATCTTTGTCATAATTTAAATAGTTCAAGCTGGCGGGAGTGCTCTTTTGTTTTGAGAGTTTTTTCCATTTTGCTAAATTTTAACAAATCACTTTTGATTTTCTCTAAAAATGGCGACGGAGCTAATTTTCTATAGGTTCCCAGCCATTTCCTTTTTACGGCGCGGGTGAGAAATAATCTTTTCTCGGCCCTTGTCATGCCTACATATAATAAACGGTTTTCTTCTTCTACTTCGCCTTGCTCTTTAGCGCGGTAAAAAGGAATAATTCCTTGTTCGAGGCCGACTATAAAAACGCATTTAAATTCCAACCCTTTTGAAGAATGTAATGTTAATAACGAAATTCTGTCCGCACGTTTATCAAGAGTATCTATTTCTGAGAGCAGAGACGCTTCGTGGATAAATTCGTTTTTCGTTTTATAAGTTTGCGCAAGTTTTGCAAAATATTGCAGAATAT
>JAIRLH010000148.1 GCA_031259485.1 Elusimicrobiota bacterium | reverse complement strand
GTCGCCAACGGGAACCAAAGTGTCCATATATTCCTTGTTCGTCGGTGATTTGTCAAAGATATATCCTGTCCTAATGTCCCAATTATTATTAAGAGCGTATTCCGCGCCGAAGTTCAGGCGATAAACGTCTTTATAATTTTTTTGTTCGACGGTTAAATCTCCGGCGGCTGGGAAGTCTTCTATGCGAATAGCGTCGTAAGAACTCCAAAAAGTCTCAACTATTCCGGCTTCAAGAATTAATTTATCTGTTGCCGCAAAAGACGCGCCAAAAGTAATCGAATCCGGCAAGGTAACGCTTCCGCGAGCATCGGATGAAACGCCATTCATATCGGCCGTGCCGTCAACGATATGTCTGATTTTCGCTCTATAGGCAAGGCCAAAACCCCATTTCTCGGCCCAAAGCGGTTTATAAAACGCGCTGAAATTTCCGCCCCAGCTTATGCCGTCGCCTTCGACTTTTATCTGAGTAGGACCCACAAGCTTACTTTCTGAGAAGTCCAGCCACATAACCTCCAGCCCCGCCGCGAGGGAAAGTTCATCCGTCACTTTTGCCGCTATTGTCGGCGTGAAGGAAAAGGATACAACGTCAAATTTGTAAGCGATAGCCGAGCCCGGCCATGTTTCATAATTCCCGTATTCGCCGCCTAAGCCGAAACGGGAAAACCCTGCAAGACCAAGGAAAACATTTTCGCTTGCCTGATAAGTAGCGTAAACATTAGGCAGGGTGAAAACCCTATCTTTTAAGTCTCTTTCCTGACCGGCAACGTTTGTTGTGGATTGGGGTATCACAAACGTCGCTCCGGCCTGTATCTGGGCCCCGCCAATCTGCGTGATAAGCGCGGGGTTCACGGCCAGAGAAGCCGCCTCCGCCTTATTTGCAACGACGGCGCCGCCCATTGCGTTGCCTCTTGCGCTGAATTCGTATAACGCGAATCCCGCGCCCATAGCGGTGCTGCCCGCAAAAATGAGGGACAGCGATATCGCTATTGAACTTATTATGTTTCTCATTGTGTCTCCTTAAGGGCGCATAATTTACTGACGCGCCCAAAACAAATGCTGCAAAAACATTCCCAATAAAAAAAGGCATCATATATGATGCCTTTTATATATTTTAGCAGTTTTTGTGTATTATTTCAGCCTTTCCTCAATGCGGGGTTTTATCGCGCTTACCTGCGGGCCGAATATAACCTGCACCGCATTGCCCCGCACGTACGCGCCCAAAGCGCCGGCTTTTTTGAGAGTATCTTTGCGTACCAACGCGCCGTCCTTTACATTAAGGCGCAGGCGGGTGGCGCAGCAGTCTAAATCCGCGATATTTGCTTTGCCGCCCAAGCCGGCGATGATAAGCGCAATCTGGTCGCCCGCCTGTTCCGAGCCAGCCGCGCCTGCGGCTTTCGCGGCCAGATAATCGGCCTTGGTGTAGAGTTTGGATTCCCGCTCTTCCGGCTCTCGGCCCGGGGTCATCAAATCCCATTTGTTTATTACGAATTTGAAGAAGAAATAATAACCCGTAAAATATACCGCGAATATCGGCAGTATGCGCGCCCAGTGCGTTTTGGCCTCGCCCTGCAAGACGCCGTAGAGCACCAAATCAATCAGCCCGCAGGAAAAAGTGGTGCCCACCGCGATATCAAAAATATGCGAGAGCACAAAAGAAATCCCCGCGAAACACGCATGCGCCACAAAAACCAGCGGCGCGACGAAAAGAAAAGTAAACTCTATCGGCTCGGTAATGCCGGTTAAAAAGGAGGTCAGCGCGGCGGAAAACAGCAGCCCGCCCACGATTTTGCGCTTATTTGTCTTTGCGCAGTGATACATGGCCAGAGCCGCGCCGGGCAGGCCTGCCATCATAAAGGCGTATTTGCCGCTGAGAAACCTTGCCGCCTCTATGGAAAACTGCTTAGTGGCGGGCGAGGCCAGCTGAGCAAAAAAGATATTCTGCGCGCCGTAAACCATTCTGCCGTCAATAAGTTCCGCGCCGCCAAGACCTGTTTGCCAGAAGGGCATATAAAACACGTGATGCAGACCGAAGGGCACCAAAGATCTTTCCATAAACCCGTAAAAGAAAGTGCCGAAGTATCCTGCCTTAACCACCAGTTTGCCGCAATGCAGTATAAACACCTGCACGGCCGGCCATATCAGATAAGATAAAGCGCCCACAATTATAAAAGCAAAAGCAGTTATAATGGGCACAAATCTCACGCCGCCGAAAAAAGAAATTGCCATCGGCAGCTGTATCTTATAGAACTTGTTATGCAGCCAGCCCACGCCCAGGCCCGTTATTATGCCGCCGAAGACGCCCATTTCCAGCGTCTTTATGCCCAAAACGCCGCCGATAGTGCCCGTGATTACAGTGGGCGAAAGGGAGCCGTCCGCCAGCAGCGCGCCGGAAAACACAAGCATATTGTTAATTGTGGTATGCATAATAATAAAAGATATCGCGGCTGAAAGCGCGGCCACGGCCTTTTCTTCCGCCGCTATGCCCAGAGCGACGGAAATGGCGAATATCAGCGGCAGGTTGGCAAATACGGCATTGCCCACCGCGCTCATAACCACAAAGGTATGGTTCAGGAAGCTGCCCGCCCCCATGATGCCTTCAAGCCCGTATTGCTGCACAGT
>JAIRLH010000142.1 GCA_031259485.1 Elusimicrobiota bacterium | reverse complement strand
AACAAAAAGGTGTCATTCGAAATGAATGGCGCTCGTACTCTATCACATACGACATGGAGCTGCAAGTCAAAGTATTGGCGGCAATTTCTATCAGTTTTTCAAATTCCCTTACGTAACTTTGGTGTAGTTTTTGGGATTAGGCTCATGCTGCCGCTGGGTAGAGAAAATCGTTTATCACAAAAACGCCGGCGGCTTTCAGGCCGCGCAAATAATCGTTGGCGCGCTGTAGGGCAGCATTATCGCATTTGTGGGCACTTTGAAATTGAGCTTTTTGGTTTAATCAAATCCGCCGCCTTTAAAAAAAGACTTAAGCCGCGTTTTCCGCTTTTTGTCGTATAGCATTGCCTCCTCCAAAATGATAAAATTATCTAAATCAATTACATAAAAAGGCGGTCATTTATGGAAACAATACGTATATTTTTGGACAGGCTAAACGCTTTTATCTGGGGATATCCCATGATAATCCTGCTTGTAGCCACGCATGTGTATCTTACATTTAAACTTAAATTCATACAAAAATATATTTTTAAAGCTATTAAACTTTCCGTTAAAAAAGACAATTCAGCCGGTATGGTAAGCAACTTCGGCGCGCTTTCCGTTTCACTGGCGGCTACTATAGGCACGGGCAGTATTATAGGCATGAGCACCGCTATCGCCACAGGCGGGCCCGGCGCCGTTTTTTGGATGATTGTTATAGGCGTTTTCGGCATTTCAACGAAATACGCGGAGTGTATGCTCGCCGTTAAATACCGCGTTAAAAACGAGGCGGGGGAACAAGTCGGCGGGCCGATGTATATAATGAAAAACGTTCTTAATATGAAGCGTATGGGCGCGTTCTTCGCTTTTTGCGGGCTTCTTATGGCGCTTTCCGGCGGCGGCATGCTGCAGGTAAACGCCATTGCCGACGTCCTCGGCGACGCTTACAAAATAAATAATGTCATCGTCGGCGCGGTTGTCGCGGCAGCAGTGTGCGCGGTTACTATAGGCGGCGTTAAAAGCATTGCCGCCGCGTGCGAGTGTCTGGTGCCTTTTATGGGTTTCCTGTATCTCTTGGCGGCGTTAACGGTTTTTGTCATGCGCATAGATGCCGTTCCGGAAGCAGTATTGCTGATATTCAAAGAGGCTTTCCGCTTTAAAGCGGCCGGCGGCGGCATTTTGGGCGCGGGCATTATGGCCGCTATGTACGCCGGCGCAAGCCGCAGCGTGCTTACCACGGAATCCGGCCTGGGCAGCGCTTCCGTGGTTTCGGCCGCGGCCAAAAGCAAAAACCCCGTGCGCCAGGGCCTTGTGGCCAGCACTTCGGTGTTTTGGACATTTTTTGTCTGCACGCTCACGGGCCTTATCATATTGATAGCGGGCGATTGGCAGAGCGGCGACAAATTCGCTGGCGATCTTTGCAACAGCGCGTTTTCCGCAATACCTTACGGCGGCGTTCTGGTCTTGGTAACGTCGCTTATAATATTTTCTTTCACCACAATTGTAGGCTGGACATATTACGGGGAGCGGTTTATAGAATTCCTTGGTGGGCGCAGATTTGTCGCGCCTTTCAGGTTTTTCTGGATAATCTGCATGTTTTGCGGCGCTTTAATTAGTACGCAGCTTGCTTGGTCCATAGCCGTTTTAGTGACGGCTTTAATGGCTGTGCCGAATTTGTTTATGATTTTTCTGCTCAGAAATGATATTGTAGAAGAAACGGATAAATATCTTAAAAAGGAAATTGAAAATATTTAAATACGGCTTATGCAAAAAACATATTTGATAAAAAACGGAAAACTGACGGAGGACCTGCAGGCCTCCGCCGAGAGCTGCGACGTTCTGCTTTTTGTTGATCCTTCCGCGAGCGAGCAGCGCTATCTTGTAGAAAAGTTTAATATTGACGAACATACCCTCGCTTCCGCTCTTGACCCGGAGGAGCTCCCCCGCCTTGAGCTGGAGCCGGACCATACCGTCCTCATACTAAACCGGCCGCGCAATTATTCCGGCAAGGACCAGCTGGTTTTTAAAGTGGCTTCCATGGGTTTGTTTTTGTTTAAGGATAAACTTATAATAGTAATACCGGAGGATATACCGCTTTTCCTCGGCAAACGTTTCAACAGCGTGAGCGGCCTTCACGACGTGCTGTTGAAAATAATTTATAATTCCATAGCACATTATCTGGAGCATTTGCGCGTAATCAATATGATATCGGAAGATATTGAGGACAAGCTGGCCGAATCCGTGGATAATAAATATCTTTTAAATCTCTTCAGTCTGGAAAAGAGCCTTGTTTACTATGTGCGCGCCATAACCGCCAACGGCCTTGTGCTGGAGAAGACGCGCAATTTCTGCGCGCGTATGGGTTTTGTGGAATCCGCGCGCGAAACGCTGGACGATATTATAGTTGAAAACACTCAGGCCGAGAAGCAGGCTAATATTTACCTCAACATCCTGGCCAGCATGATGGACGCTAGGGTTTCAATAGTCAACAATAATCTTAACCTGCTGATGAAACGCCTCAGCGCGGTGGCAATATGGATTATGGTGCCCACGTTTATTGTCAGCGCGTTTTCTATGAACGTCGCCATACCTGTGCAGCACCATCCGGCTGCGTTCTGGATGGTAATGGGTTTTGCGGTGCTTTCCGTGTGGCTCACGATACTTTACTGGCGCTATAAGCGTTGGTAGCCGCGGGTCTTTTTATTCCCCCAGCATATAATAGCAATATCCGGGTTCAAGCGTTGTATCGCAAGTATCTTTGCCGCTAACGGATTTGCAAAAATCTTTCGAAGCGGTAGATCCGTTCGGCGCGGCGCAATATACTTTCTGGTTGTGAAAAACCCCCACGGCCCAGACCGACAAATTTTTGTAGGGGTATTCGGCGTGCGATTTTGTGCTGGAGCCTTCGGCGTACAGATGTATGACTAGGCCGTTGAACTCTTTCGGGGGCGTTGTGTTAACTGCGATATCAAGATTGTTGGCGTCTGAGGTATAACCGCCGGTGGCTAGGAGATATCTGTATTCCGCGTCAGCTACGGCTTTAAGCCTTATGTGCGCGTCAATCCATCTTGCTTTTGTTACGACTTTGTTATATTGCGGAAGCGCGATGGCGGCTAAAATACCTATTATTAAAACCGCGACAAGTAATTCAATCAGAGTAAAACCGTTTTTGCCAGGGTGCATTTGAATATCCTCGTATAAAGAAATATAAACTCCTATTTTTTATACTAAATATATCTTGCTTTGGCAATATACTTTACATTATGTCCCGGCGCGGTTTGTTTCCTCTCTCCGCGTGGGACAGGGCAGGGTGAGGGGGATTGCCATATCCTGTCTTTTTCTCTGTGAAAATTCGCAGCCGCAGTAAACTTGCCTGTACATTGCCTCGCGCGCGATAAGCGCGTTGCTACGTTTCTCAAGGCCGTCTTTGCGCCAGTCGGTTTGGTCGTAAGCCACGCCTTCGCTTTCGGCAACAACAGCC